>CADDYW010000018.1 GCA_902810745.1 Chloroflexota bacterium
TCACCGTGGGGCGGTCCCAATCCTCATCGGCCAGCGTGTCGATCGCCGCCAGGAGCTCCTGTCGCGCCGCCTCGATTTCCGCGCGGAGTGCTGCTTTGCGTTCACCCATCCTCTGTCCTCATCGTCGGTTTCAAGTCAGATGCGAGCCCCCCCGAGCAACGTGATTTTCCCGGGCGACGCTCGTGATACTCCCCGATTCGTCGCCAGGATCGAATCGCGCCCACCCGGAGAGCCTGAACCCTCCTCACGGCTGGACGTTGCGCGTCCGAAGATACCACCCCGTCACCGACTGGAAGCGGTCTGCTGGCTGAATCATCAGGCCCAGGTTTACTCCCTTGAGCGACGACGGTAGAGCATACACGTAGACCGGATAGTACAGGAGAATCGCCGGCTGCTCCTGCGCGAAGAGCTTCTCGAACTTGACGTAGTCCTCACGCCGCGTCTGGCGATTCTGCTGCCGCCGTCCATCTTCGAGGAGCTGGTCGGCAAGTCGATTCGACCAGCCGGCGACGTTGAGCCCGTTGGTGACCTGGGAGCTATGCCAGAACGGGTACGGATCTGGATCGGCCGTTGGCGAATAGATCTCGGTCAGCACCGCGTCGAAGCGATGGGGCGCGAGAAAATCCCCGACGATGCGATCCCACGAGGTCGTCTGGACGTCGGCCTCGACCCCGACTGCCCGCAGCTGTCGACTGATCTCCTGGGCCGTCCTGAGGCGGTCGGGCTCGTCGACGGCGAGCAGAGCAAAGCGAAACGGCTTCCCGCCCTTCTGACGCACCCCCCCCGCAGCTGGCAACGTCCAGCCGGCCTGGTCCAGCAAGCGGGCCGCCTGGGACGGATCGTAGGTGTATGCGTTGGGCTGCGCCTCGAAGGCCCACGACTCCGGCATGATCGGACCCCCGGCGGGCACGCCTTCGCCATCCACCGCCACCTGAATCACCCTGGTGCGGTCAATCGCCTGGTCCAGAGCGCGGCGCACCACGTCATCCGAAAAGAGCGGACTCTCCGTGTTCAGAATCACCAGATTCAGCCTGGCATAGTCGGGCTCTTGCTGGAGATTGATTCGAGGGTCGCTTGCTAGATCCAGGACGTGATCCGGCGGAACGTTGCCCAGTCCCTGAATGTCCCCTCGGCGAAGGGCGTCCAGCGCTGCTGAGAAGCTATCGAAGTAGCGGAACGTCAGACCCGCCAGATACGGCCGCTGGCCATAGTAGCGGGGGTTAGGCTCGAGCGCGATCTCCTGAAGCGACGCGCTCTTCACCTGAAAAGGACCGCTTCCGACCGGATGGGCGTTGAAGGGATTGTTCAGCAACGCACGCCCGCTGACGTTGCCAAGCAGGTGCGCGGGGAGGATACCCAGCGTGGTGTACTCGAGGAAAGGCGCGTACGGCTCGGCAAGGGTGAACTGGACCGTCTGCGCGTCCACCTTCGCGACCTTGATAGTCTGCCACAGGCGGCTCAGCTCCGGGCTCCCCGGGAACGCGGGCGACTGAAGCTGGCCGATCGTGAAGATGACGTCGTCGGCCGTCACCGGCTGGCCATCCTGCCACGAGGCACGACGCAGCTGAAATGTGTAGACCTTCCCATCGGGACTGATCGACCAGCTCGTCGCCAGGTCTGGAACCACACTCCCATCCGGCGACAGGCGGGTGAGCCCACTGAAGACTAGCGAGACCACGTCCTGATCGGTTTCACTGAAGGAGGCGAGGAGCGGATTGAGGTAGGTTGGATGGCCGACGACCCCTTCGACGTACACGCCACCCGCCGCGGGGACCTGCTCGCTTCTGGCCGGTCCCCGTACGCCTAGAAGAATGCCCAGTGCCACGACCAGGCTGAGACACGCGATCAGGATCTGCCGACGCAGGTGCTGGAGCACGACTCAGACGTTCCCCTGGCCTGGCCGTGGATCGATCAAGCGATACACGCACTTAGACAGGCGCAGATTTAGCCGCAACCACGCTGAGGATCGAGATGACGACGAAGAGCGCCGCCAGGAAGATCGTTAGCTGGAAGAGAGTCTTTTCGACCCCCCGTCGAGTGCGAAACACCGAGGAGTCGCTGTTGAACGTTCCGCTGAAACCGGCCCCGCGCGACTGAAGAAGCAAAACCAGGATCAGAACGATCGAGATGATGATTTCCGCGATGTTGAAGTATGTGACCACGATGCGGCGCGCCCTCCTCACGATACTGGGGAATTATAGCACGCCGAGGCGGCGCGTGCATCGCCGCGGGCGCAAGGTCCCTCGGTAAAGCCCCGCGCCGGCATCCGAGATCTACGCAGCCGATCGCCTTTGGATCTTTGCGACCACGCAGGGAGACAGACGCGCCACCGATCATCCCTCCTGTGATACCATTGCGGTGAGCTCCCACCGGCCGATCGCCCCTGGCCGTCACCACGGGAGAGCAGAGATGTCGAAGGAGGATTCGGATGGAGCGCACACCGATCGCGATCGTCGGCTGCGGCGGGATGGGCCGTCGTCACCTCACCGGGGTGACCGCGCTCTCCCACTCGGACTTCTGCAATGTCGAGCTTGTTGCCGTCTGTGATATCAATCAGAAGAATGCCGAGGACCTGGCCGACGAGGCGAAAGCCTCATTGGGGACACGCCCGCGCGTATTCACCAGCATCGCCGACATGGTCAAGGCGATGCCCGAGATCCAGGGCGCCGACGTCCCTACTGATACCGGCTCTCACCACCGCGCCGCCGCCGAATGCCTGCGCGCCGGCCTGCACGTGATGGTCGAGAAGCCACTCGCTATCACCCTCCGCGGCTGCAATCTCCTGCTGGAGATCGCACGCGAGTCCAAGAAAATCCTCTCGGTCGCCGAGAACTACCGTCGCGATCCGATCAATCGCCTCGCCCGCGCCCTCATCGACGACGCCGCCATCGGAACGCCGCAGCTGATGATCGAAACGTCGATCGGCGGTGGTAATCAGCTTTTCATCACGCCGTGGCGGCATCAGAAGTTCACCGGCACGGTGACGCTCGACGCGGGCGTGCATAACGCCGACATTCTGATGTACTACCTGGGGGATGTCGAGACAGCCTATGGCGACGCGCGTCTCTATGAGAAGTATCGCTACAAGACCACCAGTGGCGGTCCCGGTGGCTTCTACGCCAAGTGGGCAGATCAGGTCCCGGACAGGATCGAAGCGACCGGCGAAGACGCGATGTTCGGTTTCCTCCACTTCAAGAACGGCGCGCTCGGCCAGTGGATCTTCCATCACGCGGGTCACGGCCTTCCCCAGCACAGCCGTTACGTGTACGGTAGTAAAGGCTCGCTGACCTCGCCAGGTGATCGCAACGGCCGCCCGCTCAAGCTCCACTTCGACGGCGGCGTCGAGATCTCCGACGAGCGGATTCTCGACTATGCGCCGAGCTATCGTCTCAGCCCGCTGGCCGCGCAGCTGTTTGGCGGTGAGCGGGTGTGGACCTACAGCTTCCCGTTCGTCGAGATCGACGCCAAGATCCTCGCAACCGAGTACCACGAATTTGCCGAGTGCATCCAGACCGGGAAGAAGCCGGAGGTCGACGGGCAGGTCGGGCGCCGCGACACCGCGCTGGTCTACGCGCTCTTCGAATCGGGTAAGGCCGGACGACCGGTCACTCTCGACGAGATCGAATCGGTCAAGCTCGACGCCTACCAGCGCGAGATCGACGAGTACCTCGGCCTGGTCCCGGTTCCGGTCAAGTCATAGCAGCGAGACAGCGGAGAACGCCCGGACACGTCGACCACCGCGACACGGGGGCACCGGGAGGATAAAGAGCGCCCTCGGTACTCTTCGCGTGTCGGCGGTCACGGCGCGGCCTGCCACCCTGACGACTCGGCTCGCTCGTACCAGCGCAGCACGCGCAGGGCACGGAGAGTGTTCCAGCGGCTTGGACGGCCCTCGCCCTCGTCGATCTCGACCGGCATCGTACCAGGGTACCGGGTCTCGAGCAGCCACCGGCCATCGCCGTCGCGCTTGGACCGGACCAACTCGATCGCCTCGGCCACGCGGTCGTCAGGTGTCACCCTGGCACTGCGCAGGTACTCGAGTCCTCGAAGCACGTCGTAGTGCCACCACGTCGGAAAGGCAAAGCGCGTCCAGTCGGTGCCACTCGCGCGGTCTCGCTCGATCACCTCGCCGGTCGACCGCCGACGGAAGAGCCGGCGCTCGAGAAGGTACTCCTGCCCGCGGAGGCGTGCCTCGGTCACCTCCGGGCGGCTCCCGTCCGCCTGTTCGTATGCGAGCAGAGCCTCCAGCACACAGATCGTGGTGTTGAAGGACGAACGTGTCGAGCCGTTCACGGCGTCGCAGTTCCAGCCGCCGTCGGCCAGCTGCTCTCCGAGCAGCCGGTCGATAATGCCTCGAACATCCTGACCGAAGTAGGCGCCAACCGCCCCGACCTGCCCGTTGATGCACGGCTCGACCTCGCCTTCGAAGAAGGTGTTACCGTCACATTCCGGTGGTCCACATCCCCGCCAGGTCACCCGGTCGCGGACAAGGCCCACAGCTCGGCGTGCCTCGCCGCTGCTGGGGTCTAGCCCCAGATCCCGCAGCAGCATCAGAACGTGCATCGTGGAGTCCCAGCCGCGGTTCCACGCGGCGCCACCCCACCGGCCATCAGCAGACTGGAGGGCAAGAAGCCGCGAACCAAGCCCCTCGGTCGCAACCCGTGCACGTTCGGCGGCGACGTCTTCGGCGGGTGCATCGGTCAGGTCTCGCATCACCTGCCAGCGGATCGATGGATCGGAATCGAGCAGCCAATCGATGACGGTCACGGATCTCCCTCGTGCAGTAGGATCTGTCAGCTTGTCGGCATGATAACCCACCGCGTTTGTGACCGGTTGCGTTCGCCGCACGGCAACCCGCGGGCACCGGCCGGTCCGAACGCGCCACGTTCCGTGGAGGTCAGGCGAACCAGGGCACTCAAGGAACAGATTATCCTGGCGACGGCGTGGTACACTTCCAGGGTTCCAAAGTCAGCAGCGCACCGAACACGATTCCCGGAAAACTGGTACGAAGAGGGAAGGTATGCGTCATCGCCGTGAGGACGTGATTGAGCGA
The DNA here is from genome assembly GCA_902810745.1 of Chloroflexota bacterium. Classification (GTDB taxonomy): domain Bacteria; phylum Chloroflexota; class UBA6077; order FW602-bin22; family CADDYW01; genus CADDYW01. The sequence goes on from CADDYW010000018.1 coordinate 5,054, forward strand.
GCGATCCGAGAGTTCGAGCTCCTCGACCAGCTGGTCGCCGGGCTATCCGACGACGACTGGAACCGTCCGCTGCCGCGACCGGAAGGGAAAGATCCCTGGATGGTGAAGGACGCACTGGCGCACATCACCTACTGGAAGGCCGACGCTGCCCGCTCCGTCCGCAAGCAGCGCCGACCGCTGGACGAGGCGAGGCTGACGACGAACGAGCGCAACCGCCTCGTCTACGAGCGCTGGCACGACCGAGCGGCGTCGGACGTCCTGGCCTGGCACCGGGAGGTCCAGGCCGACGTCCTGGCGGCCCTGCGCGAGGCACCGGACGCCTGGTTCAGCGGGCGCGAACGTGCCGAGCAGTGGCCATTCGATCTCGTTGGCCATTCCACCGACCATCGGGTCCGGGACATCGAGCGAGCGCTCGCGAGGAACACCGCCGGGTGAGCCGTCGGCGGATCTTGCCACCCGCGCGTGCCCGCCGCGACGCGAGGAGCAGACATAGACCGTCTCCCCGCGTGCTCTATCCCCGCCCGATTCCCGTTGATCGTCGTGATGGGCGTGCTGCGGCTGATGGGCGTGGGTGACGCGGCCGAGGCACACGAGAATGCCTGCGCTCCGTCAGACACGCTCAGGGTCAGACACCCCGTCGCGGCGAGAGCGCATCCGGGGTCCGCAGCCCCGCCCTACACCTTCGTCAGCTCGCGGATACGATCGCGGAAGAGCGTCTCGGCGATACGGGTGCGGTTTGGCTCGCCGCGGGCCATTGCCTCGGCAAAGTGCCAGGCCTGCTCGGGCGTGATCTCGGCCGGCATTGGCGGCTCATAGGGGTTGACGAGGCACTCGACCAGCGCTGGCTTCCCGCTCTGCATCGCCTCGGCGATGACCGGCTTGACATCCTGCGGGCGCTCGACGCAGTAGCCGATACCGCCACAGGCTCGCGCGTAGGCCGCGAAGTCGATCGGCCAGAGGTCGACACCATACTGAGGGTTGCCGAGGAAGACCATCTGCTCCCACATGATCTGGCCAAGCACGTTGTTCTTGATCACGACGCAGAGAATCGGCAGATCGTACTTCACTGCCGTGGCGAACTCTCCCATCAGCATGGTAAACGCGCCATCGCCGACAAACGCGATGGATTGTCGATCGGGGTAGGCGACCTTCGCGGCGATTGCGTAGGGTAAGCCGCATGCCATCGTCGCCAGGTTGCCGGCCAGCGAGAACATCTGGCCGCGGCGAATCTTGAAGTCGCGGGCGATCCAGGTCGTGATCGTTCCGCTATCAGTGGATATGATCGCATTTCCATCGGCGAGCTCGGAGACGGCGCGAGAGACCACCTGAGGGTGCATGGGCATGGCGTCCGAGGTACTCCGCACCTCCATCAGCTTCCACCAGTCAGCCATCCCTTCCTGGGCCTCCTGGAGGAAGCTTCGGTCGGCGTGCACCTTCACCAGCGGCAGCAACGCCTCGAGCGTGGCCTTCGCATCGCCGACCAGGCCGACCTCGACCGGATAGCGCAGTCCAATGCGAACCGGATCGATGTCAATCTGGATGCCACGTGCCTGACTGTGCTTCGGGTAGAAGTTCATGTACGGGAAGGTGCTGCCGACGATCAGCAACGCATCACAGTTGGCCATCGCCTCTACCGATGGCTTGGTTCCCAACAGGCCAATGCCACCGGTCGTGAATGGACTATCGTCGGGCACGCAGGCCTTCCCGAGTAGCGCCTTGACGATCGGAGCTGCCAGCTTGTCAGCCATCGCTTCAAGCTCTGGGCCCGCGCCGAGAGCGCCCTGGCCAGCCAGAATGCAGACCCGCTTGGCCCGATTGAGGATGTTGGCGGCACGCTGCAATTCGGCCGCAGACGGAAGCCGCTGCCCGTACGCATAGACCTGGGACGTAGCTCCCAGGACCTTGGCCGACGATGGATGGCCCGGCATTTTCCAGTGCTGCATATCGGTTGGGATGCAGACGTGGCTCACGCCGCGGCGAGCCAGTGCCGTTCGACAGGCGACGTCTGCCACGAGGCGCACGTTTGCTGGTCCCATCACACGCTGGTTGTAAACCGCGACATCCTCGAAGAGCGAGAGCTCGTTGATCTCCTGCTGGTAGTACGAGCCGATCAGATCGTGGTAGGTCTGGCCGGTCAGAGCAATCACCGGTACCTGATCTAGCTTGGCATCATAGAGCCCGTTCAGAAGATGAATCGCCCCGGGGCCAGACGTCGCCACGCAGCAGCCAAGCCGGCCGGTATACTTCGCGTAGGCGGTGGCCATGAACGCGGCCGATTCCTCGTGGCGCACCTGGATGAAGCGGATCTTATCCGCGTTCTGGCGGAGCGACTCCATGATCCCATTGATTCCATCGCCAGGTAGACCAAACACGGTATCGACGCCCCAGTGATGGATCGTCTCGATCAAGCAATCGGCCGTGGTACTCACCAATACCTCCATCGCCCAAGCGATCTAGCTCGTGCCGGAAAGACTTTGTCGGGCGGGCGCCCGCCCACGGTAGCCTGTTCCCGCCACATCCCGCGGGCGAGTGTGCTAGCCAGCACGGGACTCTGCCTCGGGATGGCGGACTAGCACTCCTTCGTCGGATTCGTTGCGTTTCCAGAACCCCGCTGTTCTTCTGCACGGCACGTGCCACTCCGTCGGCCGGATGTGCCTTCCCCGCGGCTCGCACGTCTTGCGTCGCCAAGTCAAAGCGTGTATTCTGTCGCCGATACCTCGGCACGGCCTTCTGGACGCGACAAACGGTAATGCGAGGGGGCCAACCCCCGGAATGAGAGGTTGAAAGATGGAGCACAATGGGTTAGCTTCAGGACGTCTCGGCACCATCGGCATTCGCCGTCGAGCCTTCCTGTCGTCCGCGCTCGCTGGGTGTGGAGCTCTCATTATCGCCGCGTGTGGAGCGCCGACCGGTCAGACATCGACCAGCACCAGTGCGACGGCGGCGCCGAGTACCGGAGCGAGTGGGACCGCGCCGAGCGCGTCGAAGGGCAAGATCACTTTCCTGACCCAGAGCGGTAAAGCCTCCGAGGACCGCTACAAGCCAGTCCTCGAGACGTATCAGAAGACCAAGGGCGTCACCGTCGATGCGATTTATGGTGGGGCGTCCGCTACCGAGATCCAGCAGAAGCTTCTGACAATGATCGCGGGCGGCACACCGCCCGACGTCTTCTGGACGCACACGTACATCAACGGTGGCCTTGCGAAGCGTGGCGTTCCGCTCGACCTGAGCGCGCTGATGAAGGGCGATAGCAGCTTTAAGGTCGACGATTACTACCCAGCGGCGATGCACGACTTCGCGTTCGGGGGGAAGCAGTACGCCTTGCCGCGCGAGACGACTAGCACCATCCTTCTCTACAACAAGACAATGTTCGATCAGGCTGGCATCGACCCGCCTAAGGCCGACTGGTCGTGGGATGACTTCCGCAAGGCGGCGATCGCGCTTACCAAGGGCGATGGCGCATCCAAGCAGTTTGGAGTCGCCGGATTCCAGCAGAAGGGCTATGCCTACTACGCCTTCATCCGGGTTTGGCACGAGGGAGGCGACGTCGTGAGCGAGGATCGAACCAAGTATACTCTGGATGAGGATGCGGGCGTCCGAGCGATGCAGTGGATTGCCGATCTCGTCCAGAAAGACAAGGTGCACGCCTCGAGCGCGGATCTCGGCGGACTGGGTGCCGACGAGGTGTTCAACACTGGCCGCATCGCGATGATGCCGAGCATCTCGGTCTACTCCGCCTACCAGAAAGCAACATTCGACTGGGATATCCAGCACCTTCCCAAGTCGCCCCAGGGCAAGCAGATTACGCGCAACGCCTCGGCCGGACATAGCATCGTTGCGCAATCCAAGGCTCAGGACGCAGCGTGGTCATTCGTGAGCTACCTGGCGAGCAAGGATGTGTTCGAGCACATGGCAAAGCTCGGCCTGCTCATCCCCTCGCACAAGGCTGTCGCAGAGGAGACGATCAATCAGGCCACGGGCAAGCCCAAGAGCGTCAAGATTGGCCTCGATGCGCTCGGCTACGCGCGACCCGAGCCAGTTGTGGGTGATTGGATCGGGGTGCACGGCGAGGTTGCCACGGCGATGGAGAGCTTCCTTGGCCCTGACCAGAAGCCAGTCAAAGACGCCCTCACGGCGATCGCCGACCGAGTCGGAGAGCTGATTCGGAAAGAGCCCGGCAGCTGAGATGATCCCCTCGCGTGTTGTTTCCAGCCAGGGGGCACGCCGTCGCCCCTGGTATCGCTCGCTGCACTGGAACGAGTATCGGGATGGCTACCTCTTTATTCTGCCGTGGCTGATCGGATTCATTATCTGGGTAGCCATCCCCATGCTGGCAAGCGCATATATCTCGCTCACCGATTGGGAGATCGTTACTCCCGCGCACTGGGTCGGCATCGCCGAGTTCCAGAAGCTCCTACGGGATGATCGGTTCTATCTGTCGCTCTACAATACCGCTTATTACGTGCTCATCGGCGTGCCCACGCACGTGCTACTGGCTTTACTCGCAGCGCTTGCCTTGAATGCGAGAATCCGGGGCATCGGCATCTTTCGTACACTCTACTATCTGCCCTCGGTCACACCTGCGGTGGCAAGCGCGATGCTCTGGCTGTGGCTGTTCAATGCCGAGTTCGGACTGGTCAACCTCATGCTGCACGCGCTCGGGCTGCCGGGCGTACTCTGGCTTCAGGATCCACGCTGGAGCAAGCCAGCCTTCATCCTGATGAGCTACTGGTCCATTGGCGCTCAGATGGTTATCTTGCTGGCCGGGCTGCAGAGCATTCCCCAGCATCTCTACGAGGCTGCCGTGATGGACGGAGCAGCACGATTCGCCCGGTTTCGCCACGTCACACTCCCCCTCCTGACACCGTCTATCTTCTTTACCCTCATCGTAGGCATCATCGGAGCGTTTCAGGTTTTCACCGCGGCGTACATCATGACGTCGGGAGGACCGGTTAACTCGACGCTGTTCTACGTTCTCTATCTCTATCGAACTGCATTTGAGAACTTTCAGATGGGCTATGCCTCCGCGTTAGCATGGATTCTCTTTGTCATTATCCTGGCTGTTACTCTCCTCCAGTTCCGCATCGCCGATCGCTGGGTATTCTATGAAGGGGACCTCCGCTAATGGGAGCCCAGAATCAGGGCGGGTTGCGATGAGCGTTGCCCGAGCCACGCGTCTGGGTGCGACGGCGGCTAGATCACAGCGTACCTTGCACGTACTTCGGATGACCGGAGCCTACCTCGGATTGGGCGCAGGAGCGCTGATCCTCTGTCTGCCATTGCTCTGGCTCATCTCCACGAGCCTGAAAGAACGTGGGCACGAGTTCCTGGTACCGCCTGAGCTTGTTCCTCATCCCATTCTCTGGCAAAATTATCCCGAGGCGATGACGGCCCTGCCCTTCGGGTTGTACTTCGCCAATACCATGATCGTGGTCGTGATGAGCGAGATCGGGACGCTCCTGACCGCGAGCATGGCCGCGTTCGCCTTCGCCCGGCTACGTTTCCCAGGGCGCGATTTTCTCTTCGTCCTCGTCCTGTCGAGCCTGATGCTGCCCAACGTCGTGACCCTGATTCCCAAGTTCGTGATCTTTCGAATTCTCGGCTGGGTCAATACGCTACTCCCGCTCTGGGTTCCGCTCTGGTTCGGTGGCGGCGCCTTCAATATCTTCCTGATTCGCCAGTACACGATGACCCTGCCGCTCGAGCTCGATGAGGCTGCTCGAATTGATGGCGCGAGTAACTGGCAGATCTATACTCGGGTGATTCTTCCGCTGATCGGGCCGGCCCTGGCGACCGTCGCGATCTTTACATTTATCTATAGCTGGAATGACTTTCTTGAGCCGCTGATCTATCTCCACGACGAGACCAAGCGAACCCTCGCGCTCGGTCTGCTGGGCTTCCAGGATCTTTACTCGACGGAGTGGAACCTCATGATGGCCGCGTCGGCCGTGCTGATCATCCCGGTCGTTGTCGTCTTCCTGTTCGCCCAGCGGTATTTCATCCGCGGAATTAGCCTGACCGGCCTGGCCGGGCGGTGATGGGTCGGGCGAGCTATCCACTGTTCGTGCTCCTGCCGGTGACCAGAGGCCGGGTGAACCTCACGTACCCGCGTCCGCTCCCACGCCGTGGGTGAGCCCTCGCGACCGCCCACGCGCGATATCGCAGGCCTATTACAGCACTGAGCAGAATGGTTGAGCGGCCGGGAAGACGACTGTCTCCCTCTCCCGCTGGGAGAGGGCCGGGGTGAGGGCGGGGATCTGCCGGCCGCGCGGGATCTGCGATCCTCACCCTTCCCCTCTCCCATTGGGAGAGGGGGTTGGACGGCTGCCGGCTCATTCAGACCGCCCAGTGCTTTAAACAGGGCGTGGCAACGTGGGCCGACTGCTCGTGCCCGGTGGCAGTCGCGTGCAGCACGATCGAGCAAGCGCCGCGGACACGAGGGGTCTCGCCTACCGGTTTGGTGCGCCCAGCCAATCGCTGAGCTGGACCGCCAGTCTGAGCGCAGCTTCGTATACGCGGTCGCGCTGGAAGAAAACCAGCTCGTCGGCGAGGAGGGAGCTCAGGTCCCCCGTGTCAAAGCGGGCGATTCGGCGCAGGGCTGGCACTCCCGCGACGTCGGCCTCAGTGAGTGCTTGAGCGCGATCGCTCTCGCGGGAAATCGTGAAGATCGCGGCTCCGTCCGCGCGCAGTGTTACCTGGGACAGTTCGGGCAGGCCGGTCTCGGCGACTGGCCGCGGTGCAATGCTCACAGCACCTCCATCTGCGCGCCGGAGTTGTACGCGACGCGCTGACAGGTCAAGCTGCCAGCCAAGCCGGCTTGCGATCCAGCTAATCATGAGCACGGTCTGGGCGAGCCCGCCCCCATCTACCGCACTGTAATCGACCGAGATCTCGTCGAGGTGGAAGAGGTGCGGTCGGAGCGCGGGGGAATCGAAGAACTGCGCGACCAGCTCACGCCACGGAGTGAGCCGGGCCCAGTTGAGGTCGCTCGGAGAGCATGGCTGGTGGCGCCGGCGCGCAAGCTGATCAAGCCGAGCGAGCGAAGCCCCCAGACGGACGAAATCAGATGAATCGACGACAAGGCGATCAGCCAGCTCGGTGAGGCGATCAAACAGCGAGTCGTGGGAGACCGCCACGTCGCCGATCCACCAGAGGAAAGAAGGAAGGTCCGTGAGCATGAGCTGATCGGTCAGCGACGGCAGGAAGCGGATCGCCTTGCCTCGCGCGGCAATGACGAGCTGCTCGCCACAGACGACCCGCTCGTGGTCATCGCCGCCCGCGCAGCCCGTTGAGTGCCAGACGCGCACGTCGTCATCACCCGGGTACCCATCGGGAAGCAAGATGATCGTGCGCGAGGGATGCAGGCGCGACAGATTACGGATCGCATCGAGCACACGATCCGTCGCCGATGGATCGGTCACGCAGACGATCAAGCTGAGAACGCTCGCGCGCACGACCGGGTATCCCGGGTCCCGGGTCGAACGGACCCGACGCCAGGATGCTGCAAGTGCATCCTCGACCGCGTCTGCCGTCACCGGTCCATCGAGGGGCGTTCCCCAAGATCGGAACTGATCCATGATGCCCCCGCTTTACAGTCGGCGCCATCGCCGACCGTCTTCCTCGATCAGGGCGTGAGCCGCGTCCGGCCCCCAGGTTCCGGCCGCGTAGTTTGGAAAGTCGGTGGCCGGGTCTTCCTCCCAGGTTTCGAGAATTGGCATCAGCAATCGCCAGGCCGCTTCAACCTCGTCGCTACGGGTAAAGAGCGTCGAGTCGCCGAGCATGCAGTCGAGCAGGAGACGCTCGTACGCCTCTGGCTGCTCGACCCCAAATGACAGGCCATAGAGGAAATCCATGTTGATCGAGCGAATTCGAATCGTCGGTCCTGGAATCTTTGCACCGGCCCGCAACGCGATCCCTTCGTTTGGCTGGATGCGCAGGACCAGAACGTTGGGCTCGAGCTCGCCAGCCGACTGTCGAAACAGCAGATGTGGCGCCCGCTTGAACTGAATCGCGATCTCGCTGACCCGACGCGGCAATCGTTTCCCGGTGCGCAGATAGAAGGGGGTATCCGCCCACCGCCAGTTGTCAACGAAGAGCTTCATCGCGACGAACGTCTCGCGCGATGAATTCGGGCTTACGCCGGGCTCATCTCGATACCCCGGCACGCTCTCGGCTCCAACCGAGCCCGGTCCATACTGTCCTCGGACGGCATACCTCGCGACGTCCGCGTGCTGGATTGGACGAATCGCCTGCAGTACCTTGACCTTCTCCCCGCGCACGGCATTGGCGTCAAAGGCAACCGGCGGCTCCATGGCCACCAGGCTGAGCAATTGCATCAGGTGGTTCTGTACCATGTCGCGCAGCGCACCGGTCTCATCGTAGTAGCGCCCCCGCCCCTCGAGCCCGATACTCTCGCTCACGGTGATCTGAACGTGATCGACGTACCGGCGGTTCCAGATGGGCTCAAAGATCCCGTTGGCGAAGCGAAAGACCAGAATGTTCTGCACGGTCTCTTTGCCGAGGTAGTGATCGATCCGATAGACCTGATCCTCGGTAAAAACCTCGGCGACCTGACGGTTGAGCTCGATGGCACTTACCAGATCGCGCCCGATGGGCTTCTCGATAATGATGCGGGACCAGGCATTCGCCTGAGTGGGGTGCGCCAGGCCGGATGCGCCTAGCTGCCGAATGATCTCCGAGTAGGTGCTTGGCGGCGTGGCAAGATAGAAGATCCGCCGCCCGACGGTACCGCGCTCGCGATCGATCTGGTCGAGGAGCTGTCCGAGCCGGCGATATCCGTCAGCATCAGCGAAATCGGACTGGAGGTAGTACATGCCCTGGGCGAAGGTCTCCCAGATCGACGGCTGTACCGGTCGGCTCCGAGAAAACTGGTTGGTGCCATCCAGCATCGCCGCGCGAAAACGTTCCGTTCCGATGTCTCGTCGGGCGAAGCCGACGACGCTGAAGCCCGGCGGAATAAGCCGCTCGCGCGCGAGGTTGTAGAGGGCGGGGATCAGCTTCCGCCGGGTCAGGTCTCCCGATGCACCGAAGATGACCATGACCGACGGCTCCGGAGTTCTCTCCAGGCGCAGCCCCTCGCGCAGCGGATTCAGTTCCGACGCTTCCCTCTCCATGGGCAATCGATCTCCCCTCGCCCCCCGATGCGAATTCCAATGGTCCAGCGTAATCGAGCCTCCAGCACCTGTCAAATGCTGGCCCGATCCCTGCGAGAGACGAGGGATCAGATCCGAATGTCGGGCGGGGACACGCCCGGGCGGAGGCGGTGCAGCGCACGTGCGCCCCTGGGCACGTCCCCGCGAAGTACCGCCATCCAGCGGGAGTCCGAAGCGGAGACCTGAACGAGAGGCAGCGACGGCAACGCGCATGAGCCAGAACCATAACCAGGCGCCATTGGCCCAGCAGCCGGTGCACGACGACTGGGATGACGATGCGTTCACCACGGACGCGATGCTTGATCAGGCCGAGACCATGGCGGGCACCGGACCGACAGTCCTCGGCCTGGCCCGCGGCACGCGACTCCAGATTCGTGTCCCCGCTCGCCACAATGAAAAGCTGCAACGCCTGATCGCCGAGGTCAACGCCGATCCATCGCTCTATCAGCTCTGGTGCTCGGCCAACGTCAATGCCCAGCGTCTCGAGATGAGCGACCACGGACCGGTCCACGTCCAGATCATCGCGAACACATCTCTCAAGCTACTGCGGATGGCGCTTGGCGCGGGTGCCGTCTCTGGCGTCGTCCACGACTACGGGCTGACCACTGACGACGCCGAGGTAGTCGTCGTCCTCGCAGCATTGCTTCACGACATCGGGATGGCGATACATCGTGCCGAGCACGAGGGCTACAGCCTGATTCTCGCGCCAGCGCTGATCTCCCGCCTTCTCGCCCCGATTTACGGCGAGCCCGAGCGCACCGCGCTCGGCATGGAAACGCTCCACGCGATCATCGCTCACCGGGCGGGAGGACACCCGCTGACCCTGGAAGCGGGCGTGGTCCGAGTTGGGGATGCGCTCGATATGGCCCAGGGCCGCTCCCGCATCCCTTACCAGGCTGGACACATCGACATCCACTCGGTATCGGCCGCGGCGATCGAGCGCGTCGACATCGTCCCCGGCGTAGCCAAGCCCATTCGGGTAGAGGTCACGATGCTGAACTCGGCCGGTATCTTCCAGATCGACCAGCTTCTACGCGACAAGCTCCAGGGATCCGGCCTCGAGCCGTACGTCGAGGTCGAAGCGACGATCGAGGGCGAGAGCGAGAAGAAGCTGATCAATATTCTCCGGTTCTGAGCATCGGGCTTCCCTCGTCCCTTCGCGGATGACCAGCCGCCGGGGCTGGTCTAGAACACGCCGCGATACTGTCCCCCGTCGATCTGGATGACATTACCGGTGAGATAGCTCGCACGATCCGAGCAAAGGTAGACGACGACGTCGGCGAACTCCTCCGGGCGGCCAGACCGGCCAAGCGGAATCGTTGTCTCGGCCTGCCGCGCCACCTCGGCCACGGAAAGTCCTGTTCGCTGCGCTCGGGAGGCGTCAAGCTGCTCGATCCGCTCGGTATAGATGCGTCCGGGGCAGACGACGTTCACCCGGATGTTGTCCGCCGCAACCTCTTGCACGAGTGTCTTCGCCATCAACACCACAGCACTACGGATACTATTCGACAGCATCAGATTCTCGATCGGCTGCTTCACGGAGATCGAGGTCGAGTAGACGATCGCGCCACCACCCTGGCGCCGAAGATGCGGCAAAACCTCGCGCGTGAGACGGACCGCACTCAGGTGAGTCAGAGCGAAGGCACGCTCCCAGGCGGCATCGTCGAGACTGTCGAAAGCACCGGGTGGGGGTCCGCCCGAGTTCGCGAAAAGAATGTCGATTCGTCCGAATCGTTCCGCCGCCTGTCGCACGAAATCCTGGATTGCTCTCGAATCGGTCAGATCGGCCGGAACGGCCAGGGTAGCCGCTCCCGTCTTCGCCTGAATCTCCTCGGCCGCACGTTCGATCGCCGCTCGATCGCGCGAGCAGATCGCAACACTGACGCCCTCGGCAGCCAGTCCAAGGGCCACCGCCTTTCCCAGTCCCTTGCTCGCCGCGGCTACGACCGCGACCTTCCCTCGTAGCCCGAGATCCATGAGTCCTGTCACTCCTTCGACCGTGCTGATGATCTTTCGAATGATAGCAGATCAGCCCCGTCAGGCCGGCGCTGGCCGTGGCTGCTCCTCGGATTCGCGGAACATGCGCCAGAGAATCCAAAGCCCGACCGCCCCGATGATCAAACCTGGCACGGGCAGTCCAATGGCCGGAATGGTCAGATCGATGAAGCGCAAGTGAAGCAGAATACCCGGGAGAACGATGTCGATTGGAACCACGGACGCCGTAAAGTCCCAGAGGGTATGGAGGAGGACGACCACGACGAAGGCACCGAAGATATGCCGATTCAGCCAGAAACCGCCCCGCATGCGCTCGCGCCAGATCGTACCAACCAGAATGGCTGTCCAGGTGCCGTGGGCCAGCGGCGCGAGCAGGCCGCGGGTGAGGAGCACCTGGCCCAGAACATCCAGGTTTCCACGAGACAGGATGAGGTAGGTAAAGCCGTAGCCCATCGTCTCGAGTGCCGCGAAGCCCATCCCGGCCGCGCCACCAAGGACGAGGCCATGCAGCTCGTCGGCGTACTCGTGCCGACGGATGAGCCAGAGGACGCCCAGGGGCTTGGCAAGCTCCTCGGAGAAGCCCACCGCGAGCAGGGAGAGAAAGCTCATCCCGATCACGAGCTGCTCTTCAAGGAGTGTCGCGGCGATGACGCCGAGCACGCCGCCCCAGAAAAAAGTCAGAGCAACGGTCTGCATCGGCACGTCGTAGAGCGCGCCACCCTCGTACAGATAGACGACGTAGACGACCGGAACCAGGAAGGCGCCGAGCAGGATGACTGTTGGGATCAGGTTGGGATTCCCCGAGCCCGCGAGCAGATTGGTGGTAATCTCGTACAGGACAAGGCCCACGATCAGCACTCGCCACCACGTGCGCTGAAGCATCGGACGCGGCCTGAAGCGGTGAAGACGACCACAGCGAGGACAGTAATGACTGTCATCCGGCAACGAAGCTCCGCAACGATCACAGGTCGCCACCATGGCTGCACTCCTTCCGGTTGAGCGCCGTCGACGCGTTCGCGCGTACTATTGTCGGCGCAAGGGAGACGTTTGGGAAGAGCACGCCACATCCTACCCAGTCCCCTGGTCCTGCAGGATACGGTTGGATGTCCGCCGCGTCGCGTCCAGCGCGCGGCCACGGCGACCGGCTATCCGGCGCAACCCCTGATTCGCCGAGCGGACGCGGCCGCTGGATGCGCGATCAATCGAGCACGCGTTCCATCACGACGCGGGCGAAGAGTCACCGGTCAGATCCACGCCATGAAGTCGGCTGGCAGCCAGGAGCAGCCCGATCATTCCCACGGCCACGCCAAGCCAGAGCGTTGCGAAACGAATCATCAGCGTCGCCGCGGCCGCGACCGACGGGTCGTGAGTGACACCGAGGAGCAAGAGTAATCCCGCCAGGCTACCTTCCGCGGCGGCCAGCCCTCCCGGCAGCATCGACGCGGCTCCGACCAGCGTTGCGGTCGCGAGGATGAACGCCGCCTGGACGGCCAGGATCGGCTCGGCCGGCAGGCCGAGCGCCGTCAGCACGAGATAGAACGCCAGCGCCTCACCGCTCCAGGAGATGATCCCAATACCGATCGCCAGGATCAACGTTCGGGCACGAAACAGCTGGCGCGCGCTTTCGACGGCCGCTTCGAGATGATAGACGCGAGACGAGATGAGCGGCAGCCGCTCGATCAGATCGAGGCCCCAGCGCGCGACCCCACGGTGCTGGCTGACCAGGATGACCACCGCCATGCCCGCCGCGATTGGGATCAGCATCTCCCAGCCAACACCGTAAATAATCAGGCCGGCTGACGCCAGGATAACCATCGCGACCCCATCGGTAAGGCGTTCGGCCACGATCACCGGCGCCGACGTGCCAATGGGCGTCCCGTGGTGATAACGAAGGAGATAGGCCTTGAGCAGTTCACCCACCTTCGCGGGCGTAATCACCATCGACAGGCCGGCAACGAAGATCATCGCGCTCTGGGCCAGCGGAACGTCTGATACTCCAATCACCCCGAGGTAATAGTGCCACTTCACGAAGCGCAGACTGTAGTTGAGGAGCGTGAGGCCAAAGATGGCGGGGAGGAGCTGCCACTCGAAGTGCGCGAGCACACGGAGGAGCCGCGGCGCATCGGCTGAGAAGCTCAGGACGAAGATGACGAGCACACCCAGGCCGATCGATAGGAGCAGCGTCCGCGTCAAGCTACGAATCGTCACGAGGCATCCACCATCCCGGCCTGGTAGCGGCGTGCCGCCCGGCGGCCGGCGAGCGCCTCCCGAAACTCAACCAGGTCGTCGACGACAAAATCGGGCGCGACCGGAAACCGTGGCACATCGGCGAGGCGATGCACGCCGGTCAGCACCAGGACCGTCGTGATGCCGGCCGCGGCACCCGCCTGAATATCGGTGTCAAGACGGTCGCCGATGATGACGGTCGACTCCTTGGCCACCCCGAGCCGTTCGATCGCCAGATCGATCATCGTCGCCGCTGGCTTCCCGATTACCAGAGGTGCCACGTCCGTGCAGGTCTGAAGTGCTGCGAGAATCGAGCCATTGCCCGGCACGAGTCCCAGCTCGGTCGGCAGCGTTCGGTCGGGATTCGTTCCGATGAACCTGGCACCTGCACGAATCGCGAGGCAGGCCGTCTGAAGCTTCTGATAGGTGAGGTGCTGGTCGAGTCCGACACACACCACCCGGGGTCGTTCCGCCTCGTTCCAGAAGCCCGCTTCGTCAAGCGCCTCCTGGAGACCTGCTTCTCCAATCACGTATACGGGCGCCCCGTCAGGGTACTGCTTCTTCAAAAACTGAGCCGTTGCGAGCGCCGAGGTGTAGATCGTGGGCAGGGGTACGCGAATGCCCATGGCGAGCAGCCGATCCTGATACTGGCGCGGCGTACGGGTCGAGTTGTTTGTCACGAGGCAATAGGGGCGCGAATGCTGCTCGAGCCAGTCGAAGATCCCCTGGGCACCGGGGAGTGGCGTCGAACCAAGGTAGACGACGCCGTCGAGGTCGAACAGAACTCCACGAGCGTCTGCAAGATTCTCGACAGTCACGCACCTTCTCCAACCCTATCCTCGAGCGCCCGCCGTCCATCGCCGGTGATCTGGATCGCTACCGGACGTCTCGGCGACACATCGCCTACCAGGATGACGCCCACCCACCCGAGCACCTCGACGGCTGCGTCCAGATCGCGACGCGTCATCACCGCTCGGCGGTCAGGAGCGTGGCCCCGGCCAGCGCTATCGGCGCGACCGGAGCCCACGAAAGTCATCTGCCACGCGACGCGCCGCGCCAGCGAGCTTACATCGTACCACGTCCCGACGTCGGCAAGCATCAAAACCTGCCAGAGAGCCTGCCGGAGCAGTACGGGCACGTGGCGCGGTGATCGATCGTCGACCAGCCAGAGACGTGCCAGGGCGCGGACACGCTGGGCCGACGTGAGCTGTCTCCAGGCAGCCAGGCGCGGTCCGGCTCGGATCGATGGTCCGTTAGTGATCCAGACTCCCAGCGCTTCTCCGCAATGCCGAGCGAACTGGAGCAGGTCCGCTCCAGGAAGCCCCGTCTCGCCACTCCCCCCTTCGCCGATCCGATCCAGATTGGTGACGAGTGCAGGCAGTCTCGCCACGGGACGGATGATCGGCGGAGGTTTATCGACCACGCGTAGCTCCGGCGCTCCCGGTAGCGCATTCGACGCACCTGAGAGCACCCCGCGACGGGTCGCCGGCCGCCTGGGCCGCGGTGCGTCGCGCAGCTCCACCGGAACCAGCCACTCCCGGTCGGACGGTTGTCGATCGCGCGCACCCGAATGCAGCTTCCAGGCCAGGCCCTCGGTTTCGAGAATACGCAGCGATTCCTCGATTCGCTCCTCGGAGAACGGTAGTGCGCGCAGAAGCTCGGACTGAGCGATCGGGCGACCGGCCCGAGCCAGCTGCCGAAAAACCAGTCGCACGTCGTCGCCGAGACGCGCGATGACCTCTTGCCCCACACTCACGTCAGTCATCTGACGGTATAACGCGGCTATCCAGCCCCGGTCACCGGGATCCTGCACACCCCAGGCGGCACCGAGCTCCCTCAGCCGCTCGCGTGGCAAATCGGCAAGAAGGCGCACCAGGAAGAATCGGTCCGTAACTGTTCGTGGGGGCATGTTTGCTGGGAGTCTTCATACCACGTTCTGCTCGCTCTCGCAACCACCGCATCGGGCCCCTATCAGCACGCCGCGCCGGCCTGCCGCGAAGGCAGAGCCTGACGTTGCGTCGGCAAGTGGTCCATGCTATAATTTCCGTTGATTGCACACGTGAGTGCTGAATTGATAGCTCTGGGGCTGTAGCTCAACTGGGAGAGCGCAACGCTGGCAGTGTTGAGGTCAGGGGTTCGAGTCCCCTCAGCTCCACCACGCCGAAGTGGCGGAATCGGCAGACGCGCTACGTTCAGGGCGTAGTGGGCATTCGCCCGTGGGAGTTCAAATCTCCCCTTCGGCACCCTATCAGGGTGGTCACTGGCCAGCCCTTGCTTTTTTTGGGCGATTGAGCAGCGGCGAAGCACGCTAAAAGTGCAACGCCCGGGTCTTAATGGAATTCTAATTTTCACACTCATGTTCCTTACGCGTTTCTAACTTCCATTTCAGGAAACCTACACCTATTATTAGAGGCCGTAGTGGTCAGACCAGAGCGCACTAGTTATCTCCCCGGTTTCGACGACTGCCAGGTAACAGTATTCCTGTACTCGCGCCCCCATAGCCGGATCTCAACGACCTGCTGGCGTCAGCATTGAGAAGCTCGGTCAAAAGCGCTTGAGCACGTGGTGAGGTTACGGGATGACGACGACGACCGTTGCCCTGGAAGGGCCCATTTTTGCCCGCGCCGAGGTCTTGCGTGCCCTGATTGTCGAGGATCAGCCCGAGATCGCCGATCTCCTGGCTCAGATTCTCCAGTCGCTTGGCTTCTATCCCTCGATCGCCGGTAATGGAATCGAAGCCATCCGCCTGGCGAGAACGATCAAGCCGGACCTGCTAACCCTTGACCTGAATCTCCCGGTGAAAGACGGTCACGGCGTACTGGTAGAGCTCGCCGCGGATCCTCTCACCAGCCAGATTCCGGTGATCGTGATCTCGGCCTACACGGGGAACCTTCGCCCGACCAGGCAGGTGATCGGCGTGCTGCAGAAGCCCTTCGATGTCCAGGAGCTCCTGGATACGATCGCCCTTGCTTCTGCTCAGCCAGTCGCTCGTTAACGGTGCGGGTCCCCTGTTGACTCAACGCTGACCGGCCGATCTCCCGGGGCCATCGGCCATCCGCGCCGCGACGAGCAGATCCGACGCGGCGCAGCGTGCTCGGCTCCAGCCACCTCACGGGGACGCGGCTATCCCCGCCGCGATGAGCTTCTCATAGGTGGTTTCGAGCATCTCTGGAAGCAGTCGCGCATTGCCGATCACCGGCATGAAGTTATTATCGCCGACCCATCGCGGGACGACGTGCAGGTGCACGTGATCGGCGATGCCCGCTCCGGCCGCCTTGCCAATGTTGACGCCAACGTTGAAAGCCTCCGGCCGCTCGGCCACTCGTAGCGCCGTCAGAGCGCGCTTGGTCAGTTCCATCATCTCCGCCGTGACTGCTGGCTCCAGATCTTCGAGCGAGGGCACGTGGGCGAACGGCACGATCATCAGGTGGCCACTGGCGTAGGGAAACGCATTGAGGATGATATAGTTGTGGCGCCCCCGATAGAGAATGTAGTTGGCTCGATCGCGGTTCTCCCTTGGCTTTGTGCAAAAGATACACTCTCGCGGCTTCTCGCCCTGAATGAAGGCCATCCGCCAGGGAGTCCATAAACGTGTCATCATCTCCTTCACACGCGGGTCAGCATCTGATAAACGTCGAGAATCTGGTAGGCAGCCGCTTCCCAGGAAAAGCTCTCTTCGGCACGCACGCGCAGGCTCCGGCCTCGATCGATCGCCCCTTTGGCGTCGTCAAGAAGCTCGAGCAGCTTCTGCGCCAGGGCGTCGGTATCGCCAACCGGCGCAAATACCCCCTCCGGCCCCAGAACGTCGCGATTGACCGGCGTGTCGAAGGCAACTGTCGGCAGCCCCACGGCCATGTAATTCAACAGTTTCCCGTTCGCTTCGGTCGTCGAGATCTTCGGAGCCACGGCGATGTCGCCGGCCGCCAGGTACCGCGGTGCACGCTCGTAGGCCACCCGCCCCGTAAACGTCACCCAGGCCGAAATACCGAGCTGATCGGCGAGGGCGCGGTATCGTGCCTCGCCGGGATAGCCCATGAGAAGAAAATGCACGTCGGAGCGCCGAGCGAGAACGCGGGCAGCCGCGTTCAAGAGATGAGTACTACCCTGGTATTCGGCGAGCAGCCCGAGGTAGGCGACAACCTTGCGCCCCGGGGGGATCCCGAGCGCCGAGCGGATTCGATAGCGCTCGGCATCGGAATACTCCCAGAACGGACGGAAAACAGTGGGATCGACGCCATCGACGACAGGAAAGACCTTGGCGGCCGGGCAGCCAAAGTCGCGGACCAGCAGATCCGCGGCAGATCGACTACTCGTAATAATCGCATCTGCCAGGTGATTGATCCTGCGCTCGATCCAGCGCAGCGGTCGATACGCGCGCGACGACGGAGAGAGAAAGTCGTGATCGACCATCTCGGCAGTCAGACTGCCCTGAAAGTCGAAGACGAGGGGGCAGTGGAAGATACGGCTCACGAGGTAACCGATCAGCGCCCCCTCGTGCAGATGGGCGTGGACGATAGACGGGTGGTAGCCAACGGCTTCCCGAAGGCTACGCAGCGAGAGAAGAGCATCCAGATAGAACTTGTGGCGCGATGATCCAACGCGAATCTGGCGGCCCCCGGGGAGGCCCAGCGATCTCCGAATCTTGAGCCCTTCGAGATCCCGCCCGGTCGGGTAGGTGCAGATGAGGATGCTCTGACCCAGGCGCTGCAGCGCGATCGCCTCTTCGTAGATCCGCACGTGGCAGCCATAATCGGCGAAAAAGGACGTCGGCGCAAGCGTAAGGATGCGATACGCGCGTCCGACCGAGCCCGCCCTCGTGCACTGACCCGTGATGTTTGGGCGACTGGATGGATCCCGAATGGTTACGTCTTCCACGAACGCCAGCCCCGAACTGCGCCGTCCCGTGCCCACCCTACGAGCATTGCAAGCTACCCGCAAAGGGGCTCTCGGCCGGGTTCCGTGGCCGGCCTGGCCAGCGGCGCGCCTACTACCGTGGATCCCTTCTGGACACAGCGCCGCTATTCTAATCAAAACCAACAGACCTCCGCAAGCCGCGTCCGCTCCTTCCTTGAAGGAGCCAATCCCGAGCAAGTTCTGGAATGCATTGACCGGGTGGCAATCGGTCGGCGTCGTCCGTCGGCTCTTCTCGAAGAACGGCGTCGCGAGCAAAGCAGCGAGACAGCGCCCGGCAGCGGTTGACATCGGAGCGCCCCGACCGTACAATGAAGAAGATTCGCGAGATCGCGGGCGAGTTGCTGTGACGAAAGCGCCACGCCTGGTGATCGGCGACAGAATGGTGGTGAGAGTTTTTATGCAGGTGACCTTGCGTCAGGGCGAAACGTTCGACTCACTCCTCAAGCGCTTTCGATCCGCCGTGGCCAAGCACGGAATCATCAGCGACTACAAGCGACACCAGAGTTTTGTCAGCAAGAGTCAGAAGCTTCGGGCGAAGATTCAGCGCGCTCAGCGCAAGCGGATGCTGAAGGCGGCTCGCCGGGCTGCCTGACGGGCTGTTTCCCAATCTCGAGCGAATCAGACGCTCCGATTATCACTTCCTTCGCAGTGCATTCCTGTCCTGCCGATTCGTGGCTGTCCGTCATAGGCCAGGCGAGATGTCCGATCAACCGATCGGTTCTAGTCGCATCAGCGCTGCGTGGTCGGCTGCACGGCTCGCGAGGCGGTTTGCGTGCACAAGCGTGATCCAGTACAATGGGGACCATCGGCTGATTCGTTGTCCTCGCCTCACGAATCTCCCTTCGATTGTGGGCAGGTATCGGCCCGACAGTGACGTGACGGACCGCGAGGAGTCGTGTCGAGCCGTTGGCACGCGGCACCACGGAGGCCGGGCGACGTCAATCCAGGCACCAGGCGTGTCTCTGCGAAGGACGTGATCGACGCAGGGGGGTAGCATGCACAAAACTCGGGTACTCGTCGTAGACGACGACCCGGACCTTGTCGCTTTGATTCGCAGCCTCCTTGGCAAAACGTTCGACTCGCGTGGAGCGCGTAGCGGACAGGAAGCGCTCCAGATCCTGGAAGATTGGCCCGCGGATCTGGTCGTGCTCGACCTGATCATGAGTGGCCTGGACGGATTCGCCGTCTGCCAGCAGATTCGTCAGCAGTCGACGGTTCCGATCCTCGTCCTCAGCGGTCGGCAGGCGGATCAGGACAAGGTGCGAGCGCTCGACCTGGGCGCCGACGATTATCTCACCAAGCCGTTTAGCCGAGATGAGCTTCTGGCTCGCGTGCGAGCCCTCCTCCGGCGTGCTCGCCAGTCGATGACCGTTGCGCCGGTGCTCGAAGACGGTCGGATTCGCATCGATTTTGGTCGGCGGCTCGTCGTCGTTGAGGGACAGGAGATCCGCCTGACGCCGACCGAATATGGTCTGCTCGAGCAGCTTGCAACAAATCCCGGCAAGCTCATGACGCATTCCGTCCTGCTCCAGCGCGTCTGGGGTCCGGAGTACCGCAACG
The DNA here is from genome assembly GCA_902810745.1 of Chloroflexota bacterium. Taxonomy (GTDB): domain Bacteria; phylum Chloroflexota; class UBA6077; order FW602-bin22; family CADDYW01; genus CADDYW01. The sequence continues at coordinate 24,922 of CADDYW010000018.1, forward strand.
AGCTGGACTACCTGCGGGTGTTTATCCGACGGCTTCGCAGGAAGATCGAGCGCAATCCCTCCGATCCCCAGTACATCCTTACCGAGCCGCGCGCCGGTTATCGGTTCCGCACGCCCAACCTCCCTCTTTCATGATTTGTTCATTTCCGTCAAGTTATCGTTAATACGCTGTTCACCCTCCCACGAGTACACTGGGTCTGTTGCTGCTCTCAGCAGTTCTCGCGTCCTTGGGCACGCGTGGCGCCGGTGACGAACCAGAAGCACGGTGCAGTGCTCAAGGAAGAGCATACCTCGCTTTGTGGGCGCCCTCGGCGTACTATCCCAAGGACGCGGGTTCGAGCATCTCGTACTTTCCGGCTGTCAGGTCCACTTCCCCACCACTTGCGTTCCCCGGTGTCCCGGGGAACGCACTTCCTTATCTCCAACGGCAGTCCAGGCGGACACCTGGCCGCCGTAACACTTGATCCGACCAGAGAAGATGGTAAAATGCGCGTGCAAGGGTATCGCGCTGATGCTGCACGACGTTATCGGCTGGGCCACCCGGTGCCGAGAGTATCGACCTACGGGCGCGATACTCTCGATCTGTTGCGAAGGAGAGCTGAGTGGCGTACGTTATCACTGAGCCGTGCATCGGAACCATGGACAAATCATGCGTCGACGTCTGCCCGGTTGACTGTATCCACTTCGAGGAAGGCGTCGACCGGATGCTTTTTATCAATCCAGAAGAATGTATCGACTGCGGTGCCTGTGAGCCAGCCTGTCCGGTCCAGGCGATTTTCCCCGAAGACGCGGTACCGGACAACATGGAGCCGTACAAGGCGATCAATGCTCAGTGGTACGAAGACGCGGATGCCGCCCGAGCCGAGGTGAATCGTCTCAAGCCACCAGAATAGGGTTCACGGATCTTCCACGGTAACCTGGCGCGGCTGTCCGCACCCCTCGGCGTGTTTGCCAGACCGTCTGCGGGTCGGAGGAAGGACCAGATGGTGGTGAAACTGTCGCCGCTCTCACACGGGGCGACCGCCTGGCTCGGCCGATGAAGATTGGTACGCTCGCCCGCAACTTGGGAGTACCCGTTCCGACGTTGCGCCGCTGGACGCAGGAGTTTGCCGAGGGACTATCCCCGGAAGCGCAGGGCGGCGATGGCCGTCCCCGCGAGTTTACGCTTCGTGATCAGCGCGTTCTGCGGCGAGCGCGGGAGCTTCTGGCCGATGGGGATATGACCTACGCGCAGGCGCGCCGGCGCCTGCGGGAAGAGGGCCTCCTTGCTCCGCCACCCGCGGCGACCGAACGGGAGGATTCACCATCCGGGCCCGGTCCGGCGACCGAGGAGGAGCGCGCAGCAGCCGAGCGGTTCGTTACCGTGATTGTCGAGCGAGCCGCGCGGCCGTGGGTGGAGCGTCTCGAGCGGCTCGAGCGAGAGATCGAGGCATTGCGCCAGCAGGTCGCCGCGCTGCAGGCATCCCGCGAGGCAACAGAAACGAGCGGGAGCGCCCGGCGTCGGTGGCCGTTCGGCTAAGCAATCGTCCGAGCACGATCAGAAGAAAAGCGCCCAGGGTTTTGTCGCCCTGGGCGCTTTTCTCTCGTGGCGGAGGGACCGGGATTCGAACCCGGGGTGGAGCTTTAAAGGCCCCACAACCGCTTAGCAGGCGGCCGCACTAGACCAACTATGCGATCCCTCCACGCTCTCGCCGGAGATTATAGCACGCTCCACGCCAGTGCTTCAAGCCGCCCGGCTCTCGACAAAGATACGCGCCAACAGGTATACTTCCAGTGAACACATCTAACGGACAGGTGAAAGGAACGGGCTTGCGCGTCGCGGTAGACGCGATGGGCGGAGATCGAGCACCGTCCGAACCGGTCGCCGGGGCGGTGCTCGCTGCCCGTGAGCTGGGCATCCCGGTCACGCTCGTCGGACCCCGTGACATCGTCGCCGCGGAACTGGCGCGGCACGATCACCGGACGTTGGCGATCGACATCGTCGACGCTCCGGAGACGATCGGTATGGCCGAGCATCCGGTCGAAGCAGTTCGACAACGGCCAGATGCGTCGCTGAACGTTGGGGTCCGCCTGGTCAGGAACGGCACCGCCGATGGCTTCGTCTCGGCAGGCAACAGCGGTGCTGCGGTCGTGGCCGGGTTATTTGGTCTCGGGCGGATTCCAGGGGTTGATCGTCCTGCCCTGGCAACCGTGTTTCCGACGATCAAAGGGCAGTGCCTGGTCCTCGATGTGGGGGCGACCACCGATTGCCGCCCTGCTCATTTGCTGCAGTTCGCGGTGATGGGTGAATCGTACGCGCGCCTTGTCCTGGGCGTGCACGCCCCACGCGTTGGCCTGCTGAGCAACGGGGAAGAAGAGACCAAAGGCAACGCGCTCGTCCTGGAGGCGCACCGGCTGATCAAGACGACGGATCTGCGCTTCGTCGGGAACATCGAAGGGAAGGATCTGCCGCGAGGGACCGCTGACGTCATCGTCTGCGACGGCTTTGTCGGAAACGTCGCGCTCAAGCTTGCCGAGGGCATCGGCGAGCTTACCTTTACGCTGCTGCGCGAGGAGATCGCCGCGTCTCCTATCGGGATGCTCGGTGCTCTGCTCGTTCGCCCGGCCCTCCGACGCATCAAGCATCGCGTGGACTACCAGGAATACGGTGGCGCGCCGCTCCTCGGAATCAATGGGGTCGTCATCGTCGCCCACGGTCGAAGCGCAGCGCGTGCGATGCGCAATGCGATCCGTGTCGCCGCCCAGTCGGCCGCGGTGAGACTGCCCGAGACACTCGCAGCGAGCCTGCCCGTGATCGGCGAAAATTCGATTCGGGTTTCATCCTGAGGGATCTGGCAGCAGATGAGCATGGTTCAGAGCCAGCGGGCCCAGCGTCGACGCGTGGTCGTGACCGGCTACGGTGCACTGACCGCGGTGGGACTCGACGTGGAAGAATCGTGGCGAAACCTTTTACGTGGACAGAGCGGGGTCGGGCCGATCACCCAGTTCGATCCGACCGGCTACCCCTCCACCATCGCCGCGGAGGTGAAAGGCTTCGTCCCACCATCGTTCCTGGACCCAAAAGAGGCGCGACGGATGTCGCGCTTCGAGCTTTTCGCGCTGGCGAGCACGCGCCAGGCACTCGACTCGGCGGGCCTCGAGATTACCGACGAGAACGCCGACAACATCGGAGTAATCGTCGGGACGGGTATCGGAAGCCTGACCACGAGCGAGCAGGAATGCAAGGTGATGCTCGAGCGTGGCGGCATGCGTATGAATCCTTTTTTCCTGCCGATGATGCTTGCCAATATGGCGACTGCGCAGGTAACGCGTATCTTTGGAATCCGAGGCTACAGCTCGACGGTCATTACCGCCTGCGCCAGCGGCGGGCAGGCGATCGGCGAGGCGGCCGAGGTGATTCGGCGTGGCGCTGCCGATATCATGATCGCGGGCGGAAGCGAGGCGTCGGTGTGCGAGCTTGGCCTGGCCAGCTTTTGCGTGCTGCGGGCATTGAGCACCCGGAATGATGACCCGGCGGGTGCGTCCCGTCCGTTCGATCGGGACCGCGATGGCATGGTTCCAGCCGAGGGAGCAGCGCTGCTCGTTCTCGAATCGCTCGAATCGGCTCTGCGGCGAGGAGCTCGCATCTACGCCGAGGTACTCGGCTACGGCGTCTCCTCCGATGCCTATCACGTCGTCGCTCCACGACCCGATGGTGGTGGGGCGGCCCGGGCGATGGAGCGTGCGCTCAACGACGCTGGCGTTGCGCCTTCTGACGTCGACTACATCAATGCCCACGCCACGGCGACGGTGCTGGGCGACGTAGCCGAAACCAGGGCGATCAAGCACGTGTTTGGTGATCACGCCTACCGTATGCCGATCAGTGCGACAAAATCGATGATCGGTCATGCGATGGGGGCAGCCGGGGCAATCGGAGCATTGGTGACCGTGCTGTCGATTCGCGATGGCGTAGTGCATCCAACGATCAACTACCGGACGCCGGACCCGGAGTGCGATCTCGATTACGTGCCGAACGAGGCCCGCGCGGTTCCGGTCAGGATCGCGATGTCCAACTCGTTCGCCTTTGGCGGCCACAATGCAGTGCTCGTCTTTGGGCGTTTCGACCCGGCATCGTAGCGCATTTCGGCGACACCGTGGGCCAGGTTATCCACGGAGAGCCCATTCAGGGCGAGCCGCGTGGGAGAGTAATTCTTTGAGGGACGAGTAACGGAGTACTTGTGCAGACGACGACCAATGAACCTTTTGTCCGCCGCCGCGTGGCGATTGGACGATGGAGCACGACGCTCGGCTTTCTGGTGCTCCTCGCCGGCATGTACATCTCCTTGCAGCAGCCACAGCGCCCGGACCCGGGCTCGATAAGCTGGATCTTTTTCGCTCCGTGGATAACGCTCTTCCTGGGCATCGTCTTGCTCAACGTCGGCAAGTATCACGCGATGCGCTATGGCTCGAACCCGCGGGTCGACCAGGCGCTCGCCAATGCGCTCAAGGGGCTTGATCACCGGTATCATCTGTATAGCTACGTACCCGACTGGCCGGTCGAGCATCTGCTCAGCACTCCCCACGGCGTGATCGTGCTGGAACCCCGTTCGTTCAGCGGGGAGATCATCCACGCCGGGAGCGAGTGGAAGCGGCCAATGAATCTGAAGGGAATCCTGCAGCGTTTCGCCGAAGGAGGGCTGGGAAATCCAACCAGGGAAGCCCTGGCAGACGCCGAGGCAGTTCATCAGATGCTGCGGGAGCGGTTGGGCGATGCGCTCGGGGACTCGATCTCGGTCTTCCCGATCATCGTCATGACGAACCCGCGCATCAAGCTCACCATGAGCAACCCGGACGTTCCCGTCGTCACCATCGGGAACGTCCGGAGCGCGATCCGGCAGTTAAAGGACGCCACCAAGCTGACCACCGCGGTTCAGCGTCAACTCGTGCGTGCGCTGCACTGGGATCCCCCACACCAAGCATTATCCACGACGCGGAGTAACACATGACGTTCAATACCGACATGACTCTCGCCGAAGCCGCCGGTCGCTACCTGGCCACGGTCAAGGAGACCGAGCGGGCATCGGCACAAGCCGAACTCAATCGATTCATCCGACACTTCGGGACGGATCTTCGCACGAGCAGCCTGCGCGCGATCGATGTCGAGGACTATCAGGAGAAGGTAGAGAAGACCGGTGCCGACGTCGCGCGGCGGCTCGAACCGTTGAAGAGCTTCCTGACGTTTGTCTACAAACAGGGCGGGACCGAGACGAACCTTGGCAAGCTGATCAAGGCACGTCGGACAACGGTTGTTCGCGCGGGACCTCGGAAGAGTGCGCGCATGGCTCCCAGTGACGAGGAAACCATCCATCTGACCAGCGAAGGCTACCAGAACCTGAAGAAAGAGCTGGAATACCTGACGACGGTCAAACGTGCCGAAATCGCTCGGGATCTGTACGAGGCCCGCATCGATAAGGATTTCCGTGAAAATGCCCCGTACGACGCAGCCAAGCAGCACCAGGCCGAGATCGAGGCGCGCATTCGTCAGCTTGAGCATACCCTCGCGGTAGCTCAGATCGTGGATCAGACCACGCGTGAAAACCAGGTGGGAATCGGCTCGACCGTGCTGCTGCGGGATCTGACGCACGACGAGGAACTGACGTACACCCTCGTCGGAACGAGTGAAGCGAACCCGGTCGCCGGGCGCATCTCGGTCGTTTCGCCCGTTGGCAAGGCCCTCCTCGATCGGCGCGTCGGAGACGAGATCGAAGTTGCCGCCCCCATCGGCATCGTGCGCTACCGGGTCGAGCAGATCGTGAGCTAGGCCACTCCTCGCCGCTTGAGCATCAGGAGCACGCCAAGAAAGACAACGCCAGCGATCGCAAGGCCGATCGCGAACCCGTTCGCCTGACCAGCGAGCGGGTTCGACGGCGACAGATCCAGCAGCAACACGACGGCGATAACCGGGAGAGTCGTCCCGGCGATGGCAGTCGCAACACGCAGGTGCGAGGCGGTCCGCGCGGTCACGGCGAGATTCGCGGTGGTAACCACATCGCGAAGCGCTTGAATATCCTCTCCGAGCGCCGCCGCGAGGGATTCCGCTCGCTGCGCCAGGCGCTCCCAATCCTCGTCGGCCGCGAGCCCAAGCGCGACCGCGCCGACGCTCCGAATCACCGAGGGCAACGGGACGACGAGACTCCGCAGCACGCGTATCTCCCGACGTCGACGCGCCAGGGATCCAATCATCCCCGGGCCCACTTCTTCCCAGATGTCTTCCTCCAGTGCCGACAGCGCCTGGTCGAGGTGCGCTCGAGCGTCGACGGCAACGTCGATCAGCCGACGGAGAATTGCGAACAGGGCGCCCCCGACGCCCGACGAGAAGGCGACATCACGTGCCTCTGCACCCACCTCGAACTGGTGAAAGAGTCGGGTGAGCGGACGCACGTCACCCGCGTGGATAGTGATCAGCAGGTCCGGACGCACGAAAATCGCGACCTGGCTGACGACGAAACTCCGCCGCTGCCCCTCGGGCGCGGGCAACGGTACCTGAAGGATGATGAGAAGATAGTGTTCACGGCGCACCAGCGCCGGTCCCTGGCGCCGATCGAGCGCTATCTCGACGTCCGATGGGAGCAGAGCATAGTGCTGGCTTAGATCGTCGCACTCGACCTTGGTCGGCCGTTCGACGTTGATCCACGAGAACCCGGCCGCCGTGATGGCCCGGACGTTTGGCGGGGCAGAAGCAGGCTCATCGCCCATGGCCGGCCGTGCTCACTGTCAACGGTCGTTACTCCCAGGTCAAGATCCAGACACACGCCCCGGCGAGCAGGACGGTCGCGACGACAAGCGCCAGGAGCTGAGTCGGCAGCAGCGCAACATCTTTGGCGGCGTAGAGGAGCATCGCCACCATCCCCACGGCAAGAATTACCCAGGCGACGAGAACAGGGTGTTGCTGGAAAACATTGCGCAGGACGGTGCGCATGCCTATCCTCCGGGTCTTGGTTGAGAGCGGGGATTATTCTAGCACCATTGAGGATTCGGCGCACCAGGGCGAAAGAGCTGCTTCAAATTCTCCAGCGACCGACGGATCTGACCAGCGACGAGCTGCTCGAAAGCGTAGTCGCCCGCGAAACGAAGTGCCAGCGGCAAGTGATACTCGCCAGTAAAGGTTACCTGCGTTCCCGATTCAGTCTCGCGAAGAATCCACGCCGTTAAGCTGCGGATGGGCCCTGCCGTGCGCGAGACAAGGCGCGTGGGGCGCTCGAACTCAACGATCTCTAGCTCGGTTTCGAGACTGAACCCCAGGAGCGTGCCTGCCGCCCGCACACGCGCGCCTACGCCGCTCGATGGGCCGGGGAGGATCTCAAAACGGCTGAAACCCTCCATCCAGCTCAACGCGTGGCGATAATCAGCGATCAGATCGAAGACGTCGCCGATTGGCGCTGCGATGACGACGCTCTCTTCGACGTGTGCCATTTCCTCCCTATCCCGGCGACGCCCCGCGCTCGCGCCGCAGCCTCTCGCGCGCCTCATCTCCCACGCTCAGGGCGAGGCAATCCTGATATGTAGAATACAACGCCTTGTCAATCAATCGCATACGCCAGTCGGTCGGCGCCAACCGGCCAAGGTGCTGCCGGCGCTTGTTCAGGAGTACCTCGAACCGATGGAGGAACAGCATTTGCTCCGGTGTGTGGGCTGGACGTCGACGGCCGTCGGGGGAAGCGACTACGCTCGAGCCAAACCGTGCTTCCCACGCATTGGAAACATTGGTCGTCTGCATCGCCGTACCTCCTCACCACAGCTACCGACATCAAGCAGTTGGCCCGGCAAAATCCGTGCCTTGTTGCCTGCCAGCCTGCCCAGAGCGTATCCCCAAGCCCACCCTGAGCGGTCAGGAAGGCGATCATCCTGGAAGCAGAATGTCTGCGGCGTCGATCCGGCTCGACCACCTCGGAGTGCACCTGGCATAACCATTGCGTAGAGCATCGCTACCATCCCGGCACGATCACGAAGCAGGAAGCTCCATGCGACCAGTCGTCATCTCGGCCGAAGAGCAGGAAGTTCACGCGAATGCTCTGCGCATTCTCAACCTGAGCCACGTCAAGTACGTCGTGGCCGGTGCTGCCGCCGTCGGATTCTACACCGGTCTCTGGCGGGATACGAAAGACCTGGACCTCTTTCTCGTGCCGGAAGACGTCACGGCGGCACTGACCGCGCTTGCCGCGAACGGCTACACCGTCGAGACCCCGGCGCCTCACTGGCTGGCACACGCCTTCTGTGGATCGTTCTACGTCGATTTGATTCACGGCTTTGGCGGCTGGCGCGCGACAATCGATGAGCAGTGGTACGATCGAGGACGACCGGCAACCGTCCTGGGTCAGCCGGTTCGCATCTCGCCGGTCGAGGATCTTATCTGGATCAAGGCCTACGTTGCCCACCGCGAACGTTTCGATGGCGCGGACATCCTGCACCTCGTCAACGCCTGCCACGAGTCGATCGACTGGCTGCACCTGCTGCGTCGATTCGAGCCGTGCTGGCAGCTGCTCCTGTTCTACGTCAACCTGTACCTGTTCGTCTACCCATCCTGTCGCTCAGATCTGCCGCAGTGGTTTGTCCAGGAGCTCCTCGATCGCTGGCGGGCGCAGCGGCACCAGCCGCCGGAGCACGCGCAAGAATGCCGCGGGACACTAATCGACCGGTACTCGTTTCTGATCGACATCCGCGAGGGATTCCACGACGCTCGCGAGAAATGGGTGCTCGCCCAGGGCTGGACGACGCGTGACCTCGAGAACGACCGCGCCGAGGCCGAGCTGATCGTCCGCCAGGGACGCGTCCGTCCCGCTCGGGTGGCCTGAGCCGTCGGTAGTGTACAATGGAGCACGATCCTTTCGTGCGAGAGAAGCGTGAAGCCTGGGAAGCTGACCCCCGACGAGCTCGCCGCCTACGTCTTTCCTCGGTGTGGAGTGCGCCGCCAGGATGTCCTCGTGCACTCCGCGCTCGGCCGAGATGCCTCCGTCATCGACTTCGGCGATGACGTGGCGGTCCTGTCAACTGATCCGATCACTGGTGCCGGGCAGCGGGCCGGCTGGTTCGCGGTGCAGGTTGCCTGCAACGACGTCGCCGTCGCCGGGGCGAGACCAGTCGGCGTGCTGCTGACTCTCCTGCTCGCCCCGAGCTCGGCTACCACTGACGCCCGCGTTCTCATGGACGACGCGCACGATGCCGCGATTGAGCTTGGCATCGAGATTCTCGGAGGTCACAGCGAGATTACCGCGGGCCTTACCCGCTCGATCGTCGTCGCTACCGCGCTCGGTCGGTGCCGCCGCGATCGATTCGTCACCAGCGCTGGAGCCAAACCAGGCGACACGATCCTGATGACAAAGGCGGCCGGTCTCGAGGGAGCCGCGATTCTCGCGACTGATTTCGGTCCGGAGCTGGCCAACCGCGTCTCCCCGGACCGGCTGGAGAGCGCCCGGGCGTTCTTGCGCGAGATCAGCGTCGTTCGCGAGGCGCTCGCTGCTGCCGCCGTGGGGGTGACGGCCATGCACGACGCAACCGAGGGCGGCATTCTCGGAGGACTTGCCGAGCTCGCCAGTGCCGCCGGCCTCGGCGTCGCGGTGGACGTCGAGCAGATTCCCATCCGCTCGCCGACGCGCGCGATCTGCGACGCCCTGGAGATCGATCCGCTGTGTCTGGTGTCCTCCGGCGCACTCCTAATCACCACGCCGAGACCGGCGCCGGTCGTTGCTGCACTCCAGTCGATTGGCTGCCAGGCCGTCGAGATTGGGCGGGTCGTCAATGGACCGAGTGTCCTTTACCGCCAGGATCAGTCTCGCCCGCTCGTCCCCCCGGCGCGAGATGCGCTCTGGGATGCCGTGGAACGGCTGACGACCATCCGTGATCTCCGTCCTGGCTCCTGAGCCACTCGACGCCCTCTGGTCACTCCGGATCCCTCCGTGACGCCACGGATCTCTCCGGAAGCGCGCAGACAGAGTCCCGACGAGGAGCGCACTGCCTCCGGTCGCTCGTCACTCTTCGGCGCTCACCTCGCTGAAGTCGATGTGATCGCCGACTACTGTTCCGGTCCGTTCAGCTGTTCCAGCCGGTAGCTCGACGGCCGCATGCCCACCCCAGACAATCGGCCCGATGCGCCAGGGTTTCATCGACGCCAGCACCTTCTTCACGGTGCCGTCCCGGGCAAGGTGAAGGACGTCGATCGGCATCTGCATGAAGAACGAGTGAACGCCATCCGACGGGATGATCACCAGTCCATCGGCTCGCGACCAGTCCGACCTTCCGAGCAGCCCAATACCACGGCGGATAAACGATTCGGCAACCTCCGCCCTCTCGGCGAGCGTCTGCTGACGCGTGACGTTGACAACCCGAACACGTCGCATGTCTCTTCCTCGGAGCAAGTGCTGAAGCTCCCCGACAGCGTATGATGCGCTCAGAGCTGCGTGGCTCGATCACACTGCTCTGACAATATCACTGGGTGAACAGGATGCGCATTAGAGTTCAAGTGGGGTCAGGGATCGAGGAGAAACAAGCGCGTGAACGACACAGGTCCTCACCAGCGGGCGAGCGACGTTATAGACCGGAATTCCGCGCGGCGTATGGCCGAAAGGCGTGCCATAATGGGCGTGGCCGTGGAAGCAGACGTCCACCTCATACCGGTCGATCGGGTCGCACAGGCTACTGTTCCCAAGGAAAGGGAACAGCTCCGGCGACTCGCCAACCACCGTCTCCCGAATTGGCGCGTAGTGGACCACGGCGACGAGGTGGTCGACCGTATCGTCCTGTCGTAGCCTGCGCAGGCCGGCGTCCAGCTTCTCCGCTTCGGTCTGGCCGACCCGCACGAACGCCTTCAGCGGATCCTCGCCGAACGGCGCAACGAGTCGCTGGCCGAAGCCTCCGCAAAACCCTTTCACGCCGACGAAGCCAACCGTGCGCTTCCGCACGGTGAGCGTCACGCTATCGCCGTCCAGCATGGCGACGCCCGCGTCGCGCAGCATCGAGGTGATCGTCTTCTCGTGATTCATCTCGTAATCGTGATTGCCGAGCACGCCAACCATGGGGATTCGGACACTGCGCAGCTCTTCCGCGAGGATCCGCGCCTCTTCGGGCTTGCCATACAGAGTGAGATCCCCGGCGAGAACGAGAACATCTGCCTGCTCGTTGACCGGCTCGAGCTCGTAGCGTAGGCGACCGCGTAGCTCCTCGTAGCAGTGGACGTCGGCGATCGCCGCGATCTGGATTGGAGCTTGATCCTCTCCCAACATGCCTCCCTGCAGAAAGTCGGTGGTCGTCTTACATTATATCCACTTTTGGGAGACTTTGCCGTGTGCGTCCAGACCCGCTGGTCTCGCTCGCCCAGCTCCATCCGTCAGGAGGTCTCGGGCCGATCAAACCGGTTCCACGCGCGCTCCAGCTCACCTGCCATCGGACTCACCGTGACCGTGCCGTGAAGACGATGGTGGCACAAGCTGTACCGGTCGAGAGGACGATCTTCGAGCCAATACGCCAATCGGAGTGCTCAGGACGATTGAGTGCGTAGCAGGCGGTCGACCGTCTGCAGATCTTCGGGGGTGTTGATATTGAAAAATGAGCGGAGCAGCGGATCGTAGGTGACGAGCACCGCCTCGTCGACGAAGCGCACGGCGACGTCTTCGACGAGGTCGGCGAGTCGGAGACGCCCGGTATCAAGCCGGCGGCGAATCGCCTCGAGGCAGGTTTTCCGATAGACCGCGTGCAGCACCTCCAGCGTTCCATCGGCTCGGCGAGGGACGAGCAGATCGTAGTCGCGCGGCTGCTCCAGCAAAGCCCGAAGAAGCTCGACGTTGAGGAACGGCAGGTCGCAGGCGACCACGATAGCAAACTCGTGCTCGACCGCGCTCAAGCCAGCGAACACCGCGTTGAGGGGACCGGCGCCTGGCAGTGGATCCTGAACGATTCGCGCCGGAAGCTGGCCAAGCTCGCCGGGATCGCCCGCTACGACGACCACCACGTCGCGGGTCAGCGTTGCCACGCGCGCGATCGTTTCGTCAAGGAGGGAGCGGGACGAGCCCACGTGCAGCAAACGCTTATCCCGGCCGAGACGACGGCTCTTGCCACCGGCGAGGACGATGGCACTGGCGGAGACAGTCACTTGGAGATGAGCGCCTCGTACTGCTCCGCAGTCAAAAGGGAATTGACCTGGGATGGGTCGGCCATCTCGATCTCGATCATCCATCCCTCGCCATAAGGATCCGTATTGACGAGCTCTGGCTGATCCGTGAGCTTTTCATTGACCGCGACGACCGAGCCGCTCACCGGTGCATAGAGATCCGACGCCGTCTTCACCGACTCGACCACGCCAAAAGGCTTTCCTTGCTCGACTACCGTCCCGACCTTCGGGAGCTCGACGAAGACGACGTCCCCGAGCTGTTCCTGCGCGAAATAGGTGATGCCAACGAGGCCGCGCGTGCCTTCGACGCGGATCCACTCGTGCTCTTTCGTGTAGCGAAGGTCTCGCGGATACACTCGTCCTCCTGTGCCGTCTGGGAACTCCACGTTGCCGCCGATTATATCAGATCCCCTTGAGGCGACGGGCGCGTCGTGACGCGCCGCTCGCCGCGTACGATCGACACCGCGCGGCCACGCGACTTGGTATGATACAGGTGGACCAAAACCTGGCGATCCTGAGGAGGAGCAGTGATCCACGAGCTACGCATTTACGAGGCATGTCCAGGACGGATGGGTGCCCTGCACGAGCGCTTCCAGAACCATACACTTCGCCTCTTTGAGCGCCACGGGATCAAGCCGGTTGCCTTCTGGGAGGACGTCATCGGCGTCAGCAATCGATTGACCTACGTGCTGGCGTGGGAGAATCTGGCACACCGCGAACGCGCCTGGAATGCCTTCCAGGCCGACCCGGAGTGGCAGGCCGCGCGCGCGAAGTCAGAAGAGAGCGGGCCGATCGTCGCTCGGGTGACGTCCACGCTGATGAAGCCGACCTCCTACTCTCCCCTCCAGTAAGCTGGAATGAACAGAACGCGGCGAATCGAGGTCGTTGGTGTTCCACTCGATCTCGGAGCGGGTCTGCGTGGCGTGGACGTGGGGCCATCGGCAATGCGGCACGCGGGTCTGGTGCCACGTCTGCGCGCCCTGGGGCACGACGTCGTCGACGTCGGGAACCTGCCCGCGCCAGTGGCAGAATCGGTCGAAGAGGGAAGCCGTAGCGCGCGCTACGCCGAGCCCGTCGCCGAGGTGTGTCGCGCCCTGCGGGGCACGGTTCGCGATAGTCTCGCGCGGGGGTCGCTACCCTTGATCCTTGGCGGTGATCACTCGCTCGCCGCGGGGTCGCTCGCGGGCGTGCTGGACCAGCGGCCAAATCTGCGCGTGCTCTGGCTGGACGCGCACGGTGACCTGAACACCCCTGCCACGACACCCAGCGGCAACGTTCACGGCATGCCGCTGGCGGTCGCCCTCGGACAGGCGCCAGACCTCTTTCGCGGCCTTGGCTGGGACCAGCGTCAGGTGCGTCCCGACCGGGTCGCGCTGGTCGGCGTGCGTAGTCTCGATCCCGGCGAACGCGAGCTCATCCGCCGACTGGGCCTTCGCGTCTTCACGATCGCCGACGTCGACAAGCAAGGTATCTACGAGGTGATCCAGCGAGCGTTGGAGCACCTTAATCCCCCGGCCGACGCGCTGCATCTGAGCCTCGATATGGACATCGTCGATCCGCTTTTCGCTCCGGGCGTCGGCACGCCGGTGTCCGGAGGCATCACGATTCGCGAGGCGCACCTCGCACTGGAAATAATCGCTCAGACCGGCCTGCTGACCTCGGCCGAGGTGGTCGAGGTCAATGCCATCCGCGACCACGAAAATCGGACCGGTCAGCTCGCAACCGATCTGATCCTTTCCGCGCTCGGGCAAACGATTCTCTAAGCAGACCGTGCTGGGGGCGACGTGTAGCACCAATCGGCGGGCACGCGGTCCAGACGAGCAGAACCCCTCCGAGATCGAGCCCGCATGGCCTTCGGATCTTCGGCGATCTGCATAGAACCCATGTTTCGGATTGCAGCCCGCTAGCTTGCGATGCTATAATGCGCGCACCGCTAACGGAATCGGCTGGGCGCTCTCTCCCGGCATACGGGTACCTTATCTTCAGTAGCTGATATCGCCCACCACGGCAGTGCTGCCAATCGCCAGCGTTGGCGACCGCGCGCGGATACCTCTCTCCTGCTTATCGTTGTCAGCGATTGGCTAGCTTTTGTGTTGCCGAGGTGATTGCCGTGATCGACGACAACCTTCGCCTCACGCGGGCGCACCTGCGGTCCGAGATGCGGGAGATCGATGCCCAGATCGAGCGCATCCGGGCGGAAGATCGCCTCTTCCGTCGGTACGGCTTTGGATCCGACCTTCACGAGATGCAGCTCACGGCGCTGCGGATCCAGCGCCAGGAGCTACAGGCCCGACTGCTGCGCGCGGATGAACTCTGCGGACGGCGACAGACAAACCGGCACGGCATCGGCGCGTGGCTACTCGTCCTACCGGCCCTCGCGGTGATGCTCGTTCAATCAGTCTTCCCACGCCGACGGCACGCGGCCCGTCCCGCCTGAGCGCGGTCTATCAGCGTCGCTTCGCAGCACGCCACCAGCACTACTACCCCGCCAACGGAAATATGAGGGGTAGCAATTTGGGGAAATTGGCCCTGCGGGCCAATTTCCCCAAATGCGTCCACCCATCAATTTCTGCTTGACACACCACTACACGGCCGGAGAAGAGGGGCACGACGGCTGCCCGCGCAACGCCGAGACAGCAGGACCGCGCAAGCAAGCCGGGTGTCGCTGCCCGCGCGATCAGGTCGTCGCCTTATGTCGAGTTCCGTTGACTCCCTGACCGAGCTTGCGTTCGGTTCCGGCAATGAGCCGCAGAATGTTCTGGCGGTGTCGCACGAACACAACGAGCGGCGCGCCGATCACGAATACGAGCTCGCCTGGTGGCGCCCAGTGGTTGGCGATCAAGATCACCATCACGATGGCGCCGAATGCCACGCCGGTGAGCGACCCGAGTGAGACGAAGCGCGACCACGCCATCACAATCGCCGCCACGAGGAGCGAGCAGATCGCGACCAGCGGCTGGATAATCAGGAGCGCGGCCAGCGACGTCGTCACGCCCCGTCCTCCGCTGAACTGGCAGTACACCGGCCAGCAGTGCCCGGCGACGACCGCGAGTCCAGTAATCGAGGCCACGAGTGGCGAGCCGATGACGAACCACGCGATCAGAACCGGCACCACCGCCTTGACCAGATCTCCGGCGAACACGATGGCGGATGCTTTCCACCCGAGCGTCCGGAGGATATTGGTCGCCCCGGTACTCCCACTCCCGTACTGGCGAATATCGATGCCGTGCCACCGACGCGCCACGAGCAGGCCAACCGGAATCGCGCCCATCAGATAGCCGACGATGACAACTCCAATGCTTGCGATGATCATGCTTGTACCACGGCCCGCCGGGTCTCTCGAGTTCGGAAGACCATGCGGATGGCCGTCCCCTCGAATCCAAATGCCTGCCGCAGACGATTCTCGAGGTACCTCCGGTAGGAGAGCTGCAGCAGGCTCGCATCATTGACGAAGAAGACAAACGTCGGCGGATTGACGCCCGCCTGGGTCGCGTAGAAGATCTTGAGTGGCCGCCCGCGCATCGCGCCGGGGCTGTGGGCGTGGACGGCCTCCTCGATCAGGTCATTCAGGGCAGCCGTGGGAATACGTTTATGACGCTCCTCCGAGATCTTGAAGATCTCGGACACCACGCTGTCGATGTTCCATCGCTGCCTGGCCGAGACGAAGATCAACGGCGCGTACGGAATGAAGTTGAAGTCATCACGCGCCTGAAGCGTCCACTGCTCGCGCTGCTGGCTGGTTTGGGGAACCAGATCCCATTTGTTCGCCACCAGCAGCAGCCCCTTGGCCTCGTCGCGTGCGAAGCCCGCGATGTGCGTGTCCTGCGCCGTTACGCCCTCGGTCGCGTCCATGACGAGAACAACGACGTCCGCCCGCTCGATCGCGCGAGCCGCCCGAAGAACGCTGTAGCGCTCGATCCCGGGCTCGATTCGGCCTCGCCGGCGCATGCCGGCCGTATCGAGCAGTGTCAGGCGCTTACCCTCGATCTCGAGCCGCGTGTCGACCACGTCGCGGGTGGTGCCGGGGAGATCGGTTACCAGGGCTCGCTCGCGCCCGATGATCGCGTTGAAGAGCGATGATTTCCCAACATTTGGTCGCCCGATAATCGCCACCCGAACTCCGGCCTCCGTTTCCTCCTCCGTCTCGCGTGGAGGCACATTCGGCAGCCGCTCGACCACCGCGTCCAGCAGGTCGCCGGTTCCCATACCGTGGAGCGCCGAGATCGGGATCACCGGATTCAGCCCCAGCTCGTAGAACTCCGACGCGTGGAGCTCCTGGGTGACCGTGTCTGCCTTATTTGCAACCACGATCACTGGCTTCTCGGTTCTCCGCAAGAGATTCGCGACCTCCACGTCGCCCGCGGTGATACCCTGGCGCACGTCGACCATGAACAGGATAACGTCTGCCTCGGCGATCGCTACTTCGGCCTGCTGGCGCACGCGTTGAGCGAGATCACTCCCAGGCTCCAACTCCAGCCCGCCAGTATCAACCACGGTGAACGCGCGGCCAGACCAATCGGTGTCGTAGTACAGACGATCGCGCGTCGTTCCAGCCACGTCTTCGATGATCGCCACGCGCTCGCCGATGATGCGGTTGAACAGCGTCGATTTGCCCACGTTTGGGCGGCCAACCAGTGCCACCAACGGTTTCTCCATCGAAACCTCCTCGACCTCCTGTCCCACGCGATCACCCATTTGCAGACCTGACCGTGAGCGTCACCTTCTGCGGCTGTACGCCCACCACTTTGAGCAGATCCGGGCTCTTCACCTGCACCGTCAGCTGCTGCGACCCGCCGGTCATTCCGGTCGCGTCGACCGTCGCCGTGACGTCGCTCGGCTGGATACGGTTGAGAACGGGAATCGGTCCAGAAAGCGTTACGTTCACCGCACCTGGATTGACGGTATACGTCAGATTGGCACCCAGATTCGTCACCTGGGGGCTTACCAGGATCGTTTTGCTCCCATTCGCCGTTCCCACCAGCACGCGTACGACGACCGACTGCGAGCCGGACATGGCAACGGTCCCCGGAAGCTGCAGGCTGGTGTTGTACGCTCGGTCGCCATCCGCCCCGGTCACGTCGATCGTCTGGGTCGGAACCGTCGTCATCTGATTGAGCGTCTGCGGATCACCAACCAGCGTAACCGTCTGCGGATCGACCTGGATAGCGATGAGCTGGTACCCGAGAGCCGGCGTCCCCTGAACGTCGGGCTGGACCGGTACCGTCTTGTACATCAGCCTCTGATCGATCGGCACCTGGACACGCACCTGCTCTGGAGTAATC
Organism: Chloroflexota bacterium; assembly: GCA_902810745.1. Lineage (GTDB taxonomy): Bacteria > Chloroflexota > UBA6077 > FW602-bin22 > CADDYW01 > CADDYW01. The sequence continues at coordinate 42,342 of CADDYW010000018.1, forward strand.
GTAACACGCTTCGCATCGGTATCGCTCACATTGAGCGGGACCGGTGCATAGCCCTGATCGATCGAATGAGTGACCCCGTCCAGGCTGACTCTCACGGCCACCGATGTAATTTCGTCGATAATCTGCTTGGGCCCATTCACCACCACCATGGACGGATTGACCACCGGCGTCCCCGAATCGTAAAAGTTCGGGACAGTCCCGCTGGTGATAACCTGGACCGGAACCGTCTTGCTGACCAGGGGGTCGACCTTGAGAAAGATGTGTGACGGCTCATACGACTCGATCCGGACCCGCGGATCGGTCGAGGTCACCTTCACGTCGACCTGCTGGAGCCCCGGCGTTACCTTCGAGGCGTCCACGACGGCGCGGAAGTTGTCGGGCTTGAGCTGCGTCCAGACATCATTCGGCGCGCTCACGACGACCTGTACCGCCAAGGTATCGCTCTCCACGGCCATTGTCTTCGGCTGCTCCTGGATCTGGATCGGAATGTTACTGAGCGTATGGAGCACCTCGGGATCCACGCGAAAGGTCACGAAGACCCAGAGCGCGGTCGAGAGGACCAGCGAGAGCAGCATCCACGCCAGGTTCGTGCGCAGAAACGACACCATGGTTTTCACCCTTTTTGCGGAGCCGGGGTCTTTTGCACCGCGTGACGGCGCGGCCACAGGCGAAAGGTGTGCGGCGTAGGAGGAGTCAGTAGCCCTCCAAGAACCTTTCGCAGCTTTCCTTCGTCCATGTTTCGAACCATTCGCCCGTTGTTCATGAGCGTGATGATTCCTGTCTCCTCCGAAACGACGATCGACAGCGCGTCGGTCCGCTCGGTGATGCCAAGGCCAGCTCGGTGGCGGGTCCCCATCGACGATTCAAGGGGACTCTCGGACAGAGGCATGACGCAGCCAGCGGCGACAACCCGATCGCCGTGGACGATCACCGCAGCATCGTGCAGAGGTGAGTTCGGGAAAAAGAGGGTGAGCAGGAGCTCGCTGGAGACGAGCGCGTCGAGGCGAACGCCAGTATCGGTGTACTCGTGCAGCCCGGTCTCGCGCTCGATCACGATCAGCGCGCCGTAACGCCGCTCGGAGAGGCGTCGGCACGCTCGGGAGATCTCGGCGATCGCGTGCTCGATGCTCTCGTGATCCCCGGCGGTCAGCGGACGGCTGAGCAGGCCACGAACCCGACCAATCCGCTCCATTGCACGTCGCAGCTCTGGCTGAAAGACGATCAGTAGACCGATCGAGAGAAATGGAAGGAGGTTGCCAAGGAGCCAGTTGAGCATGACGAGGCCGGGCAGCGTATTGACCACGGCCACGGCAAGGAGAAGCAATCCGATTCCATACAGCGCCGAGAACGCGCTGGTACCACGGAAGAGGCTAAGGAGTCCGTAGATGATGATCGCGACGATGAGGATGTCCAGGACGCTCCAGAAAGTGATGCGATCCAGCGCGGTCACGACTTCGCTGGGAAGCTGGCTCACCCGGCGTCACCCCAGATCATCAGACTTATCGTCATCCTTGCCCAGAAGCCACAGTAAAACTGCCTTCTGAACGTGGAGGCGGTTCCCCGCCTGCTGAAAAACGACCGACTGCGGTCCGTCAATCACCTCGTCGGTAATCTCCTCTCCACGGTGCGCGGGCAGGTCGTGCATCACCACCGCCCCCGGGCGGGCCAGGCGGAGAAGATCCCGATCGATGCGGTACCGGGCGAAATCCGCGCGGCGGCGGGCCGCTTCGTGCTCCTGGCCCATGCTCGTCCAGACGTCGGTGTAGAGGACCTCGGCGCCACGCGCGGCCTCAACCGGATCGTTCGTCAAGGTGATACTGCCTCCGCGCTCGACAGCCTCTCGCCGCGCCTGATCGACGACGGTCGCGTCGCAGTCATAGCCCGGCGGGCTTGCCAGCGTCAGGTGCAATCCGACCTTGCTCGCGGCAAACAGCAACGTGTTCGCGATATTGTTTCCATCCCCGATGTACGTCAGGCGAATGCCCTGCAGTCGCCCGAACTGCTGGCGCAGTGTTAACAGATCGGCGAGGCCCTGGCACGGATGACAGAAATCCGAGAGCGCGTTGATCACTGGTACCGTCGCCGATGCCGCCAATACCTCCAGATCTGCGTGCCGAAACGTCCGCGCGGCGATGCCGTGAACATACTGGCTGAGAACTCGCGCGACGTCCGGGATCGCCTCCCGCTTCCCCAGTCCCACCTCGTCGGGTCCGAGGTAGACGGCCTGGCCACCCAGCTCGTACATGGCCACGTCGAACGACGCGCGCGTCCGCAAGGATGGCTTTTCGAACACGAGTGCAAGTGACTGGCCGTCGAGCACGGTGATTCGTCTACGCCGCTCTTTCAGCTCCTGGGCACGATCGAGTAGCTGTTCGACCTGTTCAGGGGATAGATCTCCGAGGCTAAGGAAATCTGTGCGTTTCATGAAAACTCCCGAGGATGACGACACGCGATCCGGCTTCCTGGCGCCAGTATAGCATACCAAACCCGGGGGTATGGAGACATAATTCGACGGGCCGTCTATCGATGTTAACACCCCGGCGAGGCGAACGGAACGCGCTGGTGCGGCCATTCCTCTTCCGCACCAGCCAGCGAGGGAGACCGGAGGCTCGACGATGTTGCGCTCAGATCGTGACGACTGTCTTGGCGAGGAAGAAGCTGTCCTGACCGGGACGAAGTGGAAGCCGCCACGGCGGTAGCCCCGGGTGCGCGACTGCGGCGATCACGTCACGCTCTCCATGGAGATCTCGCCGATGAGCAGCGCGTCAACCTGGCCGCCCGCGGGAATCGGCTCGGTACCCGGTGCGATCCGAAGCAGCGCGTTTGCGCCGGCCAGCGAGAGCAGACGGCTCGAGCGTTGCGCGCCCGTCGTGGTGGCGACCAGCCGTCCCTCGTGCCAGCGAACCACCGCCCGCTGGTACTCGGGTCGGTCAGCCGATGGCCTGATCTCGTGCTCGACCTCGACCCGGATGACCGGCCGTCCTGGTTGCCGATATCCCTGCATCTTCCGTAAGGCCGGCCGCACGAACACCTCGAAGCTCACCAGCGACGACACCGGGAAACCGGGCAGCCCGAACACCAATCGACCGTCGACCGTCGCGAACGTCGTCGGCTTGCCAGGCTTGAACGAAACTCGTCCGAAGTGAATCGTCCCAATCCGCTGGAGAATCGGTTTGATCAGGTCGCGGCTCCCAACCGAGACGCCGCCCGAGGTCAGCACCACGTCCGCCCGGCGCAGCCCCTCGCGAATCAGCGCTTCCTGCTCTGCTTCGTCGTCACGCACCTGGCCCAAGGAGAGCGGCTCACCGCCGGCCTCGCGCACGCTCGCCAGCAGTGCGTAGCGATTACTATCGCGAATCGCCCCCGGACGCAGGCTCTCGTCCGGCTCGATCAGCTCGTCACCCGTCGAGAGCACGGCCACGACTGGCCGCCGGTACACCCGGACACGCGTCCGGCCGACCGTCGCGAGCAGACCAATCTCCGGCGCGCCCAGAACCGTGCCGGGCGCGAGCACCTCCTGACCCACGAAGACGTCCTGACCCCGCCGGTAGATATTCTCGCCCGGACGCGGCAAGGCGTCCACCGTCACGATGCCATCCGATTCTCTCGTCTGCTCGACCATGACGACGGCATCGGCACCTTCAGGCAACGGCGCGCCGGTCATGATTCGCATCGCCGTTCCGCGATCGACCGCGAGCTGCTCGACTTGCCCGGCGGTGACCTCGGCGATTACCCGACGGGGCTGCATCCGATCAGCGCTCTGGACCGCGTATCCGTCGACCGCTGCCGCGTCGAAGGGTGGCAAATCGTCGGAGGCGACCACCGTTTCGGCGAGCACCCGTCCGAGACATTGCGATAGTTCGACCTCTTCCGCGCCCAGAACCGGCGTCCGTGACAGTATCGCCGCGAGCGCTTCCTCGACAGAGACCATCGAATAGGGAGATGCCTGCATGCGCACCACGTTGTACCTCACTGTGGGGGATCGGCGTCGGGTATCAGGCGGGGCGAGGCAGAGGCACGCGACCTCTCGCCACCAGGTTGGACCACGCCCTGGCGTCGCGTCAGGTGTTGCGGTCGTGATCTTTCATTCTTGGTCAGCTCCGGACGCCTTACCCCAGCGTTCATCCTACTCGGACCGACTTCATGTCCCAGCCGGTGGCGCCGTTGGGCAGGGTATCGGTCTCCTCCGACGTCTGGACCTGCCCGGTCCCATCGGTCGCGCGCACCACGACGGTGTACTCGCCAGGCTCCGCGTTCCAGTCGAGCCGCCAGAGTCGCCAGGTATACGGCCCCAGCGGATCCTTCAGCGTCGCGGTCTGCCAGGTCTTGCCACCATCGACGCTGACCTCGACCTTGCTGATTCCACGGTCGCCAGCAAAGGCGATCCCGGCAAGCTCCACCTTCCCCGCTTTAATGGCGGGGTGCCTGACGTCGATCGTGTTGATCTCGGACATCGTCAGAATAACCGCCTCGTCGCTCCAGCCGCGCTGCTCCCAGTAGCCTTTGAAGTCCTCTGCGACCAGCTCGATCTTCGTCAGCCACTTAACGTTCTTCATCCCGTAGATCCCTGGAATCAGGAGACGCGCGGGCGCACCGTGGCCCGGGACGAGCGGCTCGCCATTCATCGCGTACGCCAGCAGATTGGCCGGGCTCATCGCGCGCTGGTATGGAATGGAGTCTGTGTAGCCGTCCGCGGCACTGAAGACCACCTTGACGGCCCGCGAGTCCGGCTCGGCCGCGGCGATCAGATCGCGGAGCGAGACACCGCGCCAGCTCGCGTTCCCAATCAGGTCACCGCCAACCTCGTTACTGATACACTCGAGCGTCTCGTACCGATCCTCGTACGGCAGCTTCAGAAGCTGATTATAGGTGAGCGTGTACGGCTTCTTGACGAGACCGCCAATCTGCAATGTCCAGTGGCTCGGATCGATGACAGGATCCGAGAAGAAGTTCTTCGAGACGACATAGAAATCCTTGGTTGGCGTGACCTCCGGGCCAAGCCCCGGAATGTTCCAATCCGAGGACGAAGTGGGCGTGGAGGCAACAGCTGTCGGGCTCGCCGACGACGCGCTCGCCGAGCTTGCCAGGCTGGTCGGTGTAGACGGAGCAGATGCCACAGACAGTGGCGTGGGCTCAGAGGTCGCCGCGGTCGAGGACGTGGGCGGATTCGGGCGCGTGCCACCGGCTGGCGTTGGCACAACGGTGAGGCGCGCCGCACTTCCCGGCGCGGAGATGACCCGGTAGGTAGCTCCCGCGGCCAGCACGGCAACTGCTCCAACGGCAACCCCACCCAGGAGCCGTCTCCGCTCCGCGCTTGGCACTGGTTCGTCGGCGGTCTCGAGTGCTATTCGCGCAACCGACACGCGATAGGTACCCGCCAGCGAAAGCCCGAACAACAGGAAGTTGATCAGGAGGGCGAAATTGAGCGCGAACGGCCCGATCGCCGTCGACGCGCCAAAGAAGCCGTTGCCGGCGATGGGAAGGAGGATCAGACCAGTAGCCGCCCAGGCAATCAGCGCACAGAGAAAGGCGCGGGTCCAGCCGGACCAGTGCCGTCGTATGCCGGGAATCTCCCGCCCCCAGATCAGCGCAAAGACAATTCCGATGAGCGCGCCGGCCACGACCTGGAGGAGGAGGATACCGACGAACAGCAGTGGCTTGGCCTGAAACTTCAGGGCGTCAAGCACACGGGCAAAGATCGCTGGTGGAATGGCACGCGTGAAGGCATCTTCGAACAGATCGGGAAACATCGGCGCACCCGCGCCAAGACGGGCAATGGCTTGTCCGATGATCATCACCAGCATCGCGACGATGCCTGCCAGGGCCCCCGCCCGGACTAACTGCCGCGTTGTCATGGCTACCCCCGATAACAGCCGATTCCATCATAACACACGAGACTTTGAACACCAAAAGAAGACGGCACAGAACTTGTGGGCCCATTGGGCGTGAGCGCTCTCGCCCAACCACAGCCGACGCCAGCTCCGACGGGCGTTCGCGAGGAGCCAATTCATCGTTTACCGGTCGACGCGGTCTTCCTCCGACTGCGGACCAGCCGCCGCGGGCTGAGTCGGGAGGAGGCTGCACGACGGCTCGCGGCATACGGTCCCAACCGCATCGTTCGGGTCGCCGGCACCCCGCGCTGGAAGCGGTTCTTGCGCAACTTCGTCCAGATCTTCGCTCTCCTGCTCTGGGTAAGCGCGGCACTCTCGTTTCTCGTGGGGGCAACGCAGCTTGCCTGGGCGATCGTCGCGGTCATCGTCATCAACGCGCTCTTCAGCTTCGCACAGGAATACCAGGCCGAGCGTGCCGTGGAGGCGCTGCGCAGCCTCCTGCCCTCGCGCGCCCGGGTCGTGCGCGATGGCGTGAGGCAGATCATTCTCGCCGAGGATCTGGTTCCCGGCGACCTCGTCGTCCTGGAAGAGGGAGACCACGTCTCGGCCGACACCCGCCTGGTGGAAGGGTTCGAGCTTCAGGTGGTCACCGCGGCGGTAACCGGCGAATCGGAGCCCGTGATCCGCACGCCGGACCCGGTCGTCGACGAGAACGTTCTTACAATTCAAGCGAGCAATCTCGTCCTCGCCGGTAGCACGGTCGCCAGCGGAACCGGTCTGGCCGTCGTCTACGCGACCGGCATGAATACCGAGTTCGGGAAAATTGCCCGACTGACCAGCGGGCTCGAGGAGAAGCCCAGCCCGCTGCAGATCCAGGTACGGCGTATCGCGCAGACCATCGCCATTCTCGCGGTCGTCTCCGGTATCGCGATCTTCGGCGCAGCCCGTCTCCTGGCAGCACTCCCTCTTGCCGATAGCCTGATCTTCGCGATCGGCATCATCACCGCGAACGTTCCAGAAGGTCTGCTGCCGACCCTGACGCTGGCGCTCGCGGCGAGCATTCGACGGCTCGCCAGCCGCCACGCACTGGTGAAACGCCTGTCCGCCGTCGAGACGCTCGGTGCGACGACGATGATCTGCTCGGACAAGACCGGAACGCTCACCCAGAACGAGATGACAGTGCGTGAGCTCTGGCTCGACCATCGATCCGTCGGGGTTACCGGGGTCGGCTACGACCCGATGGGGCAGTTTACCGAGGGGCCGCGGCAGCTCGCGCCGGGCGAGCTCGAGCCGCTGCGCGCACTCCTCGAAGCAGCCGCCCTCTGCAATAACGCACGGCTGCTGCCACCCACTGCCGACCGACCACGCTGGTCGGTGCTTGGAGATCCGACCGAGGCGGCGCTGCTCGTCGTGGCGATGAAGGCCGGGATCGACTACGAGCGGGCTCAGGGCGAGAAGCCTCGGGTCTACGAGATTCCTTTCGACTCACGGCGAAAGCGAATGACCGTCGTCTGCCGGGTGGACGGCGAGTACCTGGCCTTCACCAAAGGAGCGCCGAAGGAGATGCTGGAGTGTTGCACTCACGTCCTCCTGGCAGACGGCGTTCACCCGCTCGACCGTGCCGCGCGCGCGTCGATCATGGGTGCGAACGACCGGCTCGCCCGGTCCGGGTTGCGCGTCCTGGCGGCTGCCCGACGGACGGTGTCCTTCCAGCGTCACTACACCGCCGAGGATACCGAGCGCGATCTCACGTTCCTGGGACTGCTGGCGATGATGGATCCGCCGCGTCCCGAGGTCGCCGCGGCGATCGATCTCTGTCGGCACGCCGGTATTCGTGTGATCATGATTACTGGCGACTACGGACTGACTGCCAAGGCGATCGCCGTGCGAATCGGACTGGTTGAGCCGGATCAGGCATTCATCATTACCGGCAGCGACGTTTCCGAAACGCCCGACCACACGCTACGCGAGGAGCTCCGTCGACCGGGCGTGATCTTCGCGCGTGTCGCGCCGGAACACAAGATGCGGATCGCGCGGATCCTGCGCGAGGATCACCAGGTCGTGGCGATGACCGGCGACGGCGTCAACGACGCGCCGGCCCTGCGCGAGGCCGACATTGGCGTGGCGATGGGCGTCGTCGGAACTGACGTCGCTCGCGAGGCCGCCGAGATGATCCTGACCGACGACAACTTCGCGACGATCGTCTCGGCTGTCGAGGAAGGCCGTGTCGTCTTCGACAACATCCGCCGATTCTGTATCTACATTTTCACCCACCTTGCTCCGGAGGCCGTGCCCTTCATCGCCTTCGCGCTGTTCCGCGTGCCGCTGGCGATCACCCCGATGCAGATCCTGGCCATCGACCTGGGGACTGACACCGTTCCGGCGCTGGCCCTTGGCTTGGAGCAGCCAGAACCCGGCGTGATGGATCGCCCGCCACGGCGTCCTGACGAGCCACTGGTCACGCGCGGCCTGCTCGTCCGCGCGTATCTCTTCTACGGGGTCATCGAGACATTCTTCGTCATGGCCGGGTTCTTCTGGGTGCTCAGTCAGGGTGGATGGGTCCTGGGAATGCCCATCGATCCGTCCAGCCAGCTCTACCGACAGGCCACGACGATGGGATTTCTCGGCGTCGTCGGAACCCAGCTCGGGACGCTGTTCGCCTGCCGAACCAACCTCGCGTCGCTCATCGCCATCGGTCCGTTCAGCAACCGCTGGGTCGTGATCGGCGCGCTCTTCTCCATCACGGTCACTGCCGCGTTGATCTATGCTCCATTCCTTCGCGACGTCTTCGGGATGGCGGCCCTATCGCCCGTCCACTATCTGGTGGCGTTCTTCTACGGGCCAGTCCTGGTCGTTGTCGACGAGGTTCGCAAGCTGATGCTCCGTCGGCGGGTGCGGCGTCCACCGGCCGAGCGAGGACCGGGGTGATCCTCGTCGCGCAGGAGTGTTGGAGCGGGCACGATGATTTCTACGTCGGATTCGCGGATTGATGCCAGAACGCAGCGTAATCTCTGACGCCGGGATGCATCGACACTGCGCTCCGCGCGATGCGCCGCCGTCTCGGACACGCACGTGTCGCGGCGGAAGGAGGTATCCTCGATGAAGGTGGTCGTGGTGGGCTGCGGGCGGGTCGGATCGCGCCTGGCGACGGGGCTCGCCCGCGAGAGGAACGAGGTCGTGGTCATCGATAAGAATCCCCTCGCGTTTCGTCGGCTCGGAGCGGCCTTTCCCGGACGGATCATCACCGGCGTCGGGTTCGATCGAACGGTGCTGACCCAGGCCGGGCTGCCCGACGTGGACGCGCTCGCCGCCGTCACGAACGGCGATAACACGAACTTCGTCGTCGCGGCGATCGCCCGACGGTATTACCGGGTTCCGAAGGTCGTCGCGCGGATCTACGATCCCGCGCGGGCAGATATCTACCGTCGCATCGGCATCCCGACGATCTCGTCCACGATCTGGGGCGCAAATCGTCTGAAGGAGATGCTCACGGCGACCCGCCTGACGCCGGTCCTGAGCATTGCCAGCGGCGACGCCGAGGTGTTCGAGATCGATCTGCCGGCCCTGCTCGAAGGAACCACCGTGGGCGACCTCGACGTGCCGGGTGAGTTCCTTGTGTCGGCGATCATACGGGGCGGACGCGCGGTCATCCCCCGTCGTGGCACCCGCTTCGAGCCCGGCGACGTGCTCCAGATCACGGCGCTGAGCTCGGCCCTGCCGAAGCTGCAGCGGCTGCTGGGGGAGGCCGGATGAAGGTTTTGATCGTGGGGGCCGGTCAGGTTGGCTACAACCTGGCGGAGATGCTGAAGAACGCGGGCGAGACCGTCGTCGTCGTCGAGCGCGATGCCGAGCGCGCCCGCTGGGTCCACCACATGCTCGGCGTGCCCGTGGTCGTCGGCGACGGCGACGATCCGGCGGTCCTCGACGAGGCGGGCATCCGAGGCGCTGACGCCGTCTGCGCGACGACCGGTGAGGACGAGGATAATCTGGTCGTCGGCACGCTCGCGCGCTTCGAGTTCGGTGTTCCCCACACGCTCGCCCGGGTCAACGACCCGCGCAACGAGTGGCTCTACGGTCCGGCCCTCGACATGGGCATCGACGTCGCGATCAGCGAAGCGCACCTGATGGCCGAAGCGCTGAGGGCGCGACTTGGGAATGGCTGACCAGCGATGAATGACGGATCGTCGACCGCCACCGGGTGCGGATGCACAGGCGTCCCGGGGGAGGTGCATCCGACCGCGAGCACGTCGCACTGAGATGCCCCCATCGTGTCGAAGACGACGGTGCACCTCTGACAGGAATCCAGGCGCGTCGAAGCAGGTCCGCGTTGCGAGAAGCCGTCTCGCTGGCAGGGCGCCGCGCTATCAGCGTGCATGGTCGCGCATTCACTGTTTTTGGATTCCGGATCGTATGCGAAAGCACGTGATCAGCCAGAGTGCGCTCCCGCAGCACAGGCGAGAAACCTTGTCCTGGCGCCACCTCGTAAGCCCTCAGGGCTGATCCCTCGGCGAAGCCGATGACGCGCCGACCTCGAAGCTTCGCCGCTCCCAGGGTGGCGACGGCGAGCGTTGTACTCGCCGTCGCCATTCTGCCTGTCCACCGCGCCGTGATGGATCGCGGCAATTTTCTGGACGCGGTGCACCCGGTCGGCTAGTATAGACCTGGTCTGCACAGTCGCGGACCAGCAAGCGTCCCACGACTGCCGCGCGGGGGATGGGTAGCGTGAGCGCACCGATCGGCCCCGTCACGGCGTCGATTCCGGTCCTCGGAGTAAGGAACGATCGATGCGGACCAGACGCTTGCGGATCCTCTCATCAGGGCCACCGTCTTGAACGCAGTGAAGCGCCGCTCTCCCTCGGTCTCGCTCGGCTGGCTCGTTCCCGTTCTGCTGATCGCCGCCGGTGCGCGGATTCTTGGGCTGGGCAACACTGATCTCTGGGGCGACGAGGCCTTCAGCGTGATGACCTCGCTCGGTCCGCCGGAGAAGCTTCTGAGCATCCTGGCGACCTCCGAGCCCCATCCGCCGCTCTATCCGTTCCTCCTGGCAGTCTGGCTGCGGCTTTTCGGCTCGAGCGAGCTCGTCGCGCGGCTGCCGTCGGCATTCGCGGGCATCGCCAGCGTCGCGGTGGCGGCAGCGCTGGCTCGGTCCTTCGCTCCAGCAGGCAATCGTCGTCTCGCAACGGTAGCGGCCGTCGTGACTGCGTTGCTAGTCGCGCTGAACCCGTTTCAGGTCTGGTACTCGCAGGAAGCGCGGATGTACGCGCAGGTCAGCTTCTTCGCCGGTCTGGCCACGCTGGCGCTGCTGCGCCTCTGGCATGGCCGACGCGGGGCGATCGCGCTCTACGCGCTGGCCGTTCTCGGCGCGGCGGGCAGCCACTACTACGGCCTCTTCGTCCCGCTTGGCCACGGCCTGGCGATGCTGGCCACGGCGCGAGGCAACCGCGCCGCGCTGGTACGCTGGGCACGGGCCATAGCGCTCGCCACGGTCCTCTATCTCCCCTGGGTGTACGTCGCCCTCCGCGTCTTCACCAGCTACTACGGCGGCGCTCCGGGCTCCGAGGATCTTCCCCAGGTCGCTCTCAGCTCCTGGGCGCGCATCGCCGCGGGCTGGTCGCTCGACTGGACCGATACGGTCAGGTTCGCCAGCATCCTCAGCATTCTCGCGCTCATCGGTCTCATCCTCCCATCACGTTCTGACGACGACCGATTCCTGCGCATCGTCCTGGCTTTCTCCTTCGCAACGCCATTCGTCGGCGGCTACCTCGTCTCGCTGGTGCGTCCGCTCTACAATGAGCGCTACCTGATCGTCACCTCGCTGCCCTTCATCCTCTTCCTCAGTCGAGGCGTCGTCGGAGTCGTGGGCCTCGGTTGGCTATTCGAAAAGGAGATGACGCGGAGGGACCTCACCCCGTCCGCTGTAGCGCCCACCCCTCTCCATGTCCCAGGAAATGGTGAGGGGAAGGGGATGAAGCCTCTTCGCCTCGCCTGGCGCGGCGCGCGGCTGCTGGTGGGAACGGCTGCCCTGGCGGTTTCGCTCGGGCTGGCCTACGTCGCGCTGCACAACGTCTGGGACGGGGAGTACGTCAAGAGCGCCTACAACACCCACGTCAGGACGGTGGACCTGCTCGCCCGTGACGGCGACGCGGTGATCCTCGACGGCCCGACCCAGGACTACCTCTATCGCTACTACGCGCGCCGTGATCTGCCCGTCTACACCTTACCGCGTCAGACGCCGCTCGACCCTGCCGCGACGACCGCGGAGCTCGATCAGATCGCGCGAGATCACGACGGCGGATGGGTCCTCTGGTACGCCACGCCGCTCTACGATCCGAACAACGTGATCGGCCGCTGGCTCGCCACGCACGCCTACCGGTCGCTCGACGTCTACGCGGCGAACGCGCGGCTCCAGTATTACCGTTTCACGACGGACGCGTCGCTCGCTTCTCGTCCGACCAGCCTGAGCTTCGGCGATTCGCTCGCGCTCACCGGTTATTCCTGGTCAGAAGCTCCCGTCACCGCCGGTGCCACCGTACCGGTCGACCTGCACTGGCGCCGGCTGCCGGGCGCCCTCTTGCACCCGAGCGTCGCCCTCCGCCTCGTCGACGAAGACGGGTTCACCTGGGCGCAGACCGATCAGAGCATCGGCAATGGATTCGTCTCTGACGCGGACTGGCCACCGGGCCAGCCGCTGGACGACCGACACGGGCTGCTCGTCCCGACGGGGACACCACCCGGCGATTACCTGATGCTGCTCAATGTCTACGATGCCGACCATCACGGGAACCTTCCGGCGGCCGGCCAGGGCGCGCCGATCAATCCGGCCGGCGTCGTCCTGGCGACGATCCACGTCGGCGCGCCATCTCAGAGCGTCTGGACCGACGGCATTGCCGGCTTCCAGCCGACGACGGCGTCCTTCCCGGAGGGCATTGCTCTGCTCGGCTACGCCGGAAGCGACGAGGCCAGGGCGGGCGAGTCCGGCTACCTGACGCTGGTCTGGAAAGCGCTGACGGTGCGTCCGGCGGCGACGACACTGCACCTTGAGCTGCTGACCGAAGATGGCAACGTCGCCGAGCAGTTCGACCTGCCGCTCGCGACCGACTCCTATCCACCGGCCAGATGGCAGAAGGGCGACGTCCTCCGCGAGCAGTACCGGCTGCCCGTCAGCGATCGACTGCCGGCCGGCCGCTATCGCATCGCAATTCTGCCAATCACGCCATCTGCTTCGGCCGGGTCGGCATCGAAGCCGGTCGTCGTCGGATCCATCGCGGTGCGTCCGGGCTCGACCCCCGTCGCGACCGCGGCACCGCAGCACCCGGTCTCCTTCAGCCTCGACCGGAAGATCGTGCTCAGCGGCTTCGACCTCAGCGCCAGCCACCTCGAGCCGGGGGCCACCGTCTCACTCACCCTGCACTGGCGGGACATAGCGCCGGTCGATGGCGACTACACGGTCTTCGTCCACATCCTGAACTCGTCAGAGAAGGTCGTCGCGCAGCACGATCAGCCCCCGGCCGGGGGCCGGCGCCCGACGTCGGCGTGGCTCCCCGGCGACACGATCCTGGATCACTACACCCTGGTCCTACCGGTCGGCATGCCAGCCGGTACCTACGCAATCGAGGTCGGCATGTACAGCCCGAACACCGGCGAGCGCTTGCCCATCACCCAGAACGGGAAGGCCATCGGCGACCGGATCATCCTGGCCCATCTCCAGGTGGCGTCGTGAACCGCGCATGCCCGACCCTCGTTTGACACGTCGAGCGGGACTCGGTAGAATCTACTCAAGTACAGGAGCGTATCGAACCGGAAACTGGTAGATCTGGCCGCGCAAGCGGCCTTTTTCGTTCCAGGAGGGATGAGCGTGGACGACCAGCCCGTGCGGCTGACCGGCCTCAGCCACGGCGCTGGCTGAGCGTGTAAGCTCGGCCCGGCCGACCTGGCGCAGGTTCTGCGCCATCTACCTCTCGTAACCGATCCGAACGTGCTCGTCGGGACAAACTTCGCCGACGACGCGGGCGTCTATAAGCTGAGCGACGATCTGGCACTCGTCGCCACGGTCGACTTCTTTACGCCGATCGTCGACGATCCGCACGCGTTTGGCTTGATCGCCGCCGCGAACGCGCTCAGCGACATCTACGCGATGGGCGGTCAGCCGTTGTTCGCGATGAACATCGTCGGCTTTCCGCGCGATCGCCTGCCGCTGGAGGTGCTCACGCAGATCCTTTCGGGTGGGTGCGAGAAGGCGACCGAGGCGGGAATCTGCATCATCGGCGGGCATTCGATCGACGATCCCGAGCCGAAATACGGCCTCGCGGTCATCGGAAAGGTACAGCCGGACCGCGTCGTGAGGAATGTCGGCGCTCGTCCAGGTGATCACCTCTTCCTGACCAAGCCGCTGGGCAGTGGCATTGTCACCACCGCGATCAAGCGTGGACTGGCGACGCCAGGACTGATCGAGCGCGTCACGAATCTGATGGCGACGCTGAACAGGGCGGCCGGCGAGGCCATGCAGGTCGTGCAGCCGAGTGCCGCGACCGACGTGACCGGCTTCGGCCTGCTCGGTCACCTCTGGGAGATGGCCTCGGGTAGCGGAGTCGGGGCGATCGTTCAGGTCGACCACGTGCCCGTCCTCTCGGAAGCCTGGGAGTTCGCGAGCCAGGACGTCGTTCCGGGGGGCACCCGACGGAATCTGAGCTACCTGGCCGACAAGGTCGTCTGGGGGCCCGGCGTCGACGAGATCGACCGGCTCGTCCTGAGCGATGCCCAGACGTCGGGAGGTTTGCTCGTCGCGGTCCCCGCCGAGCGCGCCGCGGCGTTCCGCGAGGCGCTCGTCCACCTCGGAACGCCAGCTGCCGCCGAGATTGGCTCGATCGTCGAAGGCGATCGCCTCGTCGTCGAGAAAGCATCCCAAGTCGTCGGCTAAAGAGGCAGCCACGGGGACCGCCCCTACTGAAAGAAACGTGTAGGGGCAGGCCCCTTTGCCTGCCCCGGTCGGGCGCCTACCATGAATCTTGGAGATATTCATCCTTGGAAATTGGAATCATGGGTCTTGCCAGCGCGGGCAAGACGACCGTCTTTAACGCGCTGGCGCGAGCGAAGGTCGAGGTGGCCACGTTCGCCGCGCCGGGAGGCGAGCCGCATCGCGCGGTCGTCCACGTGCCAGACACGCGTCTGGATCGCCTCGCCGCGCTCTTCAAACCGAAGAAAGTAACGCCGGCCGAGGTACGTTACGTCGACGTCGCCGGTAGCTTGCAGACCGACGGTAATGCCGCGCAGTCAGCGCAGATCATCGGTCAGCTTCGCAACGCCGACGCACTGCTCATGGTCGTGCGCACCTTTGCCAGCGATGTCGTTCCCCATCCACTGGGGCAGGTCGACCCGCTGCGTGATCTGAAGATGCTCCACGACGAGCTGATTCTCGCCGACCTCACCGTCGTGGAAAAGCGCCTCGAGCGACTAGAAAAAGATCTGCGCTTCGGCAAGAGCGGCCCCAGTGAGGCGGTGCACGAGCGCGACCTGCTGGTCCAGATCAAGGCAGCGCTGGATACCGGTCGCCCGATTCGCGACCTCGGCCTGAGCGACGCCGACCTGAAGGCGCTGCGCAGCTACGCTTTTCTGACCGCCAAGCCGCTGATGGTGCTCTTCAACACGGGCGATTCGGACGAGGGCGTCGAGGAGCTGATCGAGCAGGCACGGGCGCTGCTGCCTTACGCGCAGACCGAGGTAACCGCGCTGGCGGGGCGGCTCGAGATGGAGCTGGCCGAGCTCGAGCCGACCGAGGCGGAGGAGTTCAAGACCGCGCTCGGCATCGAGGAGCTTGGCCTCACTCGCATCATCCAGCTTTCCTACCGGCTCCTGCAGCTCATCTCGTTCCTGACGGTCGGGCCGGATGAGTGTCGCGCCTGGACGATCCGCCAGGGCAGCACCGCCGTCGACGCGGCCGGCGTCATCCACACCGACCTCGCGCGTGGCTTCATCCGCGCCGAGGTGGTGGACTGGGAGGCGCTGCTCGCCGCGGGCGGCTGGACCGAGGCCAAGCGCCAGGGTATCGTCCGCTCCGAGGGGAAGAGCTACGTCGTCCGCGACGGCGACGTGATCAACATCCTCTTCTCGGTCTGATCCCTCAGAATCCCCGCAGCTTCGTCGGCGTGACGCGAATGGGCACCGAGTACGACTGGGCGAAGCTGTCCGGCGTCATGCCGATGTTCCGAATGCCCTGGCGATACTTCGCCAGGTAGTCCGGCACCTGGGTCGCGGGCGGCACTCCGGCGTCGATCTTTGCCTCGCCGGTGAAGATCGCGACGTCATCGCCCTCGGGGTCGCTGTTGAAGTGGAGGGCGACCTTCGGATCGCGCGCGATGTTGCGCAGCTTGGGCTTGTCAGGCTGGCTGTAGATCAGGAACGTCGAACCATCCCAGAGAAACCAGACCGGACTTGGCTCCGGCGTCCCGTCGTCACGGACCGTCGTGAGCCAGATCACCCGCTCGTCGCGCAGGCGGCGCGCGACACGCGCGCCGAATTCGGTGCTCGTATCGATTTGCATCTGCCATCCCTCTCTGTACTGACTCGTAAACTCGCAACGGGCGGCCACGACACCACGACGGCGAAGCGGCACGCCTCCATGCCCACCCCGGCTGGGCCGGGTTCGTCCGCCGTGCGCCAGTCCCGGGGATTCCCGCGAACCGACTCTTCTTCTAGAGGATAGCAAAACGCGGCCAAGACCGATGCTGCACGTCACGATGTTATCCGACCGATTTGGGCGATGCGGCCAGTCGCCGACAGCCGAGTCTCTCCTGCCGGTTACGCCTGCTCGCGTCACTGGAGGGGTCACCGACGATGCGGCCACGCATGAGTACAATTCCCCTTGCGTTGCCCGGCAATCCCCATATAGATTGTACGGCAACCGAATAGCCTGCAATGTGCCCGGTCCCGTGGCAGGCTTCGCACGCGGGATCGCCCCGGAGAACGTCGAAACGACGCGGCGGGCGCCAGGCGAGGAGGTGGTAGCCTTGTCT
>CADDYW010000019.1 GCA_902810745.1 Chloroflexota bacterium
AACCACCTGCGCCCGATGGATCGGCTCCGACCAGCTCCAGGTCGTCCAGGAAGATCGTGGGCTGAGCGCGTCCCGCAAGATCCTGCACCAGGATGCCAGAAATAACTCGGTTTGCACCACCAAGATCCGCGAGCGGAATGCGGACGAGTCTCCACTGTCCCGCCGCGAGCGAGCCGCCCTGGATGTACTGATTCACCGGCCGGGGATGGGGAATCTGCTTTAGATTGGCATCGTAGAGCGCGACGTCGGTTCGCTGACCCGACGCACTGCCTCCATTCAGATAGAACTGAACCGCGCTGAAGCCCGACGTGTTGATTCCGCCGGTGTGCAGGTACAGACCCGCCCAGGCGCGATTGAAGGTGAAAGCAATCGAGTGCGAGCCACTGTGGGTGGGTGCCGTCGCGCCGAAGTTAACGGCCGTATCCCAGGACCAATTTTCCCAGCCGCCTGCCAGCCCATCGGAATAGACGACGAGCTTGCTCTCGGCCCGCACCGGTGCTGGCCCGCCCGCCGCTTCGAGAAAGGTGCTCAGGGCGAGGACGATGACCAAGAACCGCAGCAAAGTCTGCCGACGTCCAGCTTGGGGGGATGAGCGGAACATCGTCAGCGCACCTCCCGTCCAGTCTCGCCGCCGAGGGTACCAGACCCTTGGGCAGAAAATGCCCGTGGAGGTCGTTTTCTCATCTGGTCCTTCCTTACTTCCCTCTTTCCGGGTGGGCTCAACCGGTCGTGGGGCGCCAGAACGCTCGGAGCAATCAGGGGAGCAGACGCGACCTCTCGACCAACGGCTGCAGTCGATCAAGCTTGCCGCGTGGCTGCAGATGAGGGTGCCAACGGGAATCGAACCAGCCGGAGTGTAATGCAGCGGTATCCTGCTACGACAAAGACAGGAGTACTGACCGAGCGGGTGGACGTCAGGTCGGGCGTCCTCGAATCACTTCATACACCTCCCTCGTGGTCACCGGGACCGGTTGGCGTCGACAGACTACCAAGTTACCGAACGAGCAACAATGGCCAACAAGTAATAGCAAATTTCTCCTACTAGCAGCAAGCCTAGCAAGCGCAGAGAGTGGACTCCACCGCCCCCAGGCCGCTGGCACACAGATTGCCGGTCGATTGCTTCAGGCACCCGATCCGAGCCAGTCCCAGGTGGATTTCGTGTCCGGATCTTCACAGCCGGTGGCGGAGGAGTCGGGTGTCACACCGGACGCGCAGTCGTCGCGATGCGCGATCTCCAGGCCCTCCGGGCTTGGCCTGTCGCCCTGCCGGTCCAGATCGTGTGGCCTGACCAGGATGTACGCCCCTGCCGAACCTGCCCTGAGCCTGGATCTCCTGCTGACCAGCCCGCGAGGTGATCTTCCGTCGCTGGTGGCCCCCTGGAATCCAACACGCCTCGTGGCGTTCGACAGTGGTAAGTCTGCACTCTGGGGAGCCCTACGCGCCGCTTGCCTGGGACGCGGCGACGAGCTTCTTGTCCCGGCCTACGTGTTCCACGCGGTGCTCGATCCCGCCCTGGCACTTGGGTTGACGTGCCGCTTCTATCGCGTCACCACGGCGATCGAACCCGACCTCGACGATCTGACGGCCAAGATCGGGGCGCGAACCAGGGCCTTGCTGCTCGTCCACTACTTCGGCTTTCCCGGTCCGTCGCGCGCTCTTCGTCAGCTCTGCGACGAGCGCGGACTTTTGCTCATCGAAGATTGCGCGCACGCCCTCTTCGGCAGCGGTGGGGACGGTCCGCTGGGGAGTGTCGGTGACCTGAGCGTGTTCAGCCTGAAGAAGATACTCCCCGTGCCCGGGGGTGGGATACTGGTGATCAACAATCCGAACCTGACCTTTACCGACCATCTCTCCGCGCCGTCAGCCAGAGACGTGCTCTCGCGGCTTGTCGGGCGTATTCTCAACTCGGCCGAGGCAGTAAGTGGCTGGTCAGTCAAGGCAAGGCTCCTTAGCTCACACGAGTTCCGCCGTCTGCTCGCCCGAAGGGTAAAGCCACGCCAGGCACGGTTCGACCAAGGGCTCAATATCATCTCGGCGGCGATTGCCCGGCGCGTCGATCCGTCAGAGGTTACCCGCCGTCGACGGGCAAACTACACCAGGCTACTGGAAGATCTACCCGCGCCGGGCTGGATTCGACCGGTCTTTCCAGACCTCCCACGCGGGGTGAGCCCCTTCTGCTTCCCGATCTACGTCGAGAATCGCGACCGTGTGCAGGATTATCTGCTCCGCCGCGGCATTCACGCGCGCGTTTACTGGGACGTAGCCGAGCTTCCCGCGGGCGCTCTCGAGCAATGCCCCGACACCGCATCGATTCTCGAGCGAATCCTGACGCTGCCGATTCACCAGTCGATCCGCGAGGAGCACATCCGCCGGTATTGCCTGGCATTACGCGGCGCTCACCTGATCGCCGGGGTCACCTGACCGAATGAGCTGCCGCGGTCTCGCCTGTACGCCGGTGCGCCCAATTCGCCATGACGCGTGCACGGGCACGGGGGCGGATCCTGGTCGAACGTCGGCTCGGGAGGCCTGCGCGGCGAGGCCTAGCTTCGGTGGCATGTAAGTTGCATCCGTGCCCCGTGGCGCTCGTCCTGCGGAGCGCACAGTAGCAAGTTCACAATATATCTCAAGGCAATCGGACGCATGAAGCATCCCCCCTCGTCAAATACCTGCTCTCGTCCGGGTGGCAAGGATAACCTCTGCTTGCCGCGCGTCGGACTGAGACTCTCCAAGCAGTCCCTCTCCGAGCAGTCGCCCCGCGTGGGCGATGCAATCAAATTCGAGCTGACACGTCTGGCCACCGAGCTTCATGACCGAGTCGCCCAGTCACTCTGGGTGCTCGATCTCGGTCTCGGCGACCTCGACAGACTCATCGATGGCGATGCAGCCGAGGCGAAGAGCCGCCTCAAGCCGATCAAACACCGGATCGCGCAGACCTACCAGGACGTACGCCTGGCAATCGGGGCGCTGCGCGGTAGTCCGCCAATCCACCTGAAGCTCGCCGGGGCAATTCGGACCTGTGCTCGGGCGTTTGCCCGGGAAACCGGTATCGCCGTTCACGTCCACTGTCCGACTCACGTGGCGCCACTTCCCAAGCTCGTCGAGCTACAGGTGCTGGCGATTCTTCGTCAGGCCCTGTTCAACGTCTTGAAGCACTCCGCTGCCACCGAGGTCGCGATTACCCTGGATGAGCGAGACGACGGCTGGCTCCTCTCCGTAGAGGACAACGGCCGAGGCTTCTCTGTGGCGGACACGTCAGAGCGGAGCCCGTACCAGCATTTCGGACTGACCATCATGGCGGAGCGGGCTCAGAGCTTTGGTGGATCCGTGTCGATCTCGTCGAATCTCGGCCGTGGTGCTACTGTCCACGTGTTTATCCCGCGGACCGTGATAGCGGATCAGCCCTGTCCGGTGAAGCGCCGACGAATGTCGGGAGGTCGACATGCGGATCCGGCTGTTGATCGTCGATGACCATATCCTGGTGCGCCAGGGCATTCGACGGCTATTAGCCGACCTCGACGACATCGACGTCGTGGGTGAAGCAGGAGACGGACCCGAGGCGATTACCCTGGCCCGCGAGCTCAAGCCGAACCTGGTTCTAATGGATCTGCTTCTGCCCACGATGAGCGGCCTCGACGCGGCGCGCTCCATCAAGCAAGAAGTGCCCGACGTCGACGTGGTGTTTCTCACGGTGTCTGACGAAGACGATGACATCTACCAGGCCATCGCGGCAGGCGGAAAGGGATACATCGTCAAGTCCACCGACCATGCCGAGATGGTTCGTCAGATCCGGCAGGCCGCCCTGGGAGAGATTGCCATCCCGCCGGCAATGGTCTCGAAGCTGGCGATGTCCATCCACCGGAATAGCGAGGTGCGATCGTCCACGCTCGCGCCGCAGCACGAGCCTCTCACTCCCCGAGAACGTGAAGTTCTCACGCACATCGCCCAGGGCTTACGGAACAAGGAGATTGCAGCGTCGCTCTCGATCTCGAACAACACCGTTCGAGCCCACGTTCGCAGCCTGATGCGCAAGCTGGAGCTCGAGAACCGCGCTCAGCTCGCGGCCTACGCTGTACGCCACAAGCTCGTCTGATCCCCACGAGCCCTCACCCGCTGTAACGCCTCTCCGTATAAAAAGTGAACACCTCAGCCAGTAGGGATTGGAGACTCCAGGGCTCTCCTCCCTGGGTGGCTTCCGGAAGGGGCGTCGCAGACCGTGGCAACGCCGTACCCGCGTAACGAGCTGTTGGATGCGATATGCTCGACCGTCGTCTATGCCGACATCTTCGACTTTCCATTGCGCCCAGAGGAGATTCATCGCGACCTGATTGCCGTCGCCGCCTCGCGCTGGGAGACAGTTCACGCCGTTCAGGAGCTCTTGGATCTGGGAATCCTCGCCCGTGCCGGACCGTACGTCGTCCTTCCTGGACGCACCGGCCTGGCAGACCTGCGCCGCGACCGCGACGCGCGTGCGCAGATCCTCTGGCCGACCGCGCGACGATTTGGCCAGCTGCTCGCCGCGATACCGTTTACTCGCATGATCGCGGTCACCGGTTCACTCGCGGTAGGAAACCCGAGCGAAGATGCCGACCTTGATTACTGGATCGTGACGGCGCCAGGACGTCTCTGGCTGGTTCGAGGTATCGCCGTCGGCATCGTGCGCCTCGCTCGAAGATTCGGCGTGATGCTGTGCCCAAACTATCTTCTCAGCACGCGGGCTCTCGCCCTGGATCACGACGATCTGTTCACGGCACACGAACTCGTGCAGGCGAGACCACTCACGGGCGCAGTCACGTACCGACGCATGCTGGATAGCAATCGCTGGGCCGAGCGCTGGCTGCCGAACGGCTTTCGCCAGTCGGAGCAGTGGTTCGTGCCAGCATCGCCGACCGTCTGGATCCGTCGATGTGGCGAAACCGTGCTGGGCGGCCGGCTCGGCAACCGAATCGAGTCGTGGGAGGCGGCGCGAAAACGCCAGCGTCTCAGCAGCTTCGGTCGTGCCCGATTCACCGCGGACATCTGCGAGGGGCATTTCGGAAACCATCGTGACCGCGTCCTTCACGAGTTTCACGCCCGCTGCGTTCGCCTGGGAATTCGCGTGTCCGGGTGGGCCATCGGTGGTTCTCGCATCCACCGGGGCGAGCCGGAGGTACCGGTCCCTGGCATCACGAAAAGCAGACATCCGCGAGAGGCCGACCGAGAGGCAGACGGGCTCGGGCCGCCGGGAGAAGCCTGGCGATGACCAGGTTCACTCAGAACCTATCCCGCCGGGGCAGCGTGCGGCTTGCGGCCATTCTCCTGAGCCTGGTAGGCGGGCTGACGTTACTGGGAGTCTGCCTGAATCAGCAGTTCAACCTGGGACGAGGGCCACTCCGGAGCGCAGATCCCAGGATCGTAATCTGGAGCGCTCTCGCGGCGATAACCCTTGTCCTGATTCTCTGGCTGCGGGCGATGCGCGCCCGGCGTCGCGTGGATTGGGGTGAAGAGAGGTGAGGCTCGTAGTCGTCAGCAAGTATTCGCCGAGCGTCGAGGGAATCGCCGAGTACGGACGCTTCATCGTTCGGGCTCTCGCTGCCCGCTCCGACGTGGAGCGGATCACGGTCATCGCGAACTGGGACGGTTCCAAGGAGCAAGAAGCGGGAGGGTCCGTCGAGGTGCGGCGAGTCTGGCGCGCCGATGATGCGCGGCAGGCCGTCTGGATCCTGCGAGAGATCGTCGCGCTTAAACCCGACGTTGTCTGGTACAACGTTGGACTGACAATGTTCGGAGGAACGGCCTGGGCTGCGAGCGGGTTCTTGCTTCCAGCGCTGACGCGACGGCTCGGAATTCGATCGGTAGTGACGCTCCACGAGCATCGCATCGATCAGCTGGCGGCGATCGGCGTCCGTGATGGCATTCTACTGCGGACCGGTCTCCGCGTCACGCGTGGTCTGCTTCTGATGAGCGACGTCGTCTGCGTGACCACCCGCCAGCACCGGCGATACCTCGAGAACATCCGCTTACCCGGCCGTGCGCAGGTCGTACACATCCCTCTCTGCGGCTACGAGAGTCCGCGCCTGGAGACGGGCCGGGAGCCAGCGACGGTGGTCGTACTCACCAGTCACGCACCACACAAGGGGCTTCCCACCTTGATCGAGGCGTTTCGCCGGGTTCGGCGGCACCTGCCAACGGCGCGCCTGGTGGTAGCGGGCATCGATCATCCTCGCTTTCCTGGCTATCTCCACCAGATGCGCCGTCACTATGCGTCGGAGCCGGGGGTCGAGTGGGTTGGTCCTGTCGAGAGCCATCGCGTGCTTTCGACGCTGTGTCGGGCCACGGTGGTCGTCGCGCCTTATCTGGTTGCCACCGGTTCTTCGGCAACGATTCACCAGGCGGTCAGCTTAGGACGACCGGTCGTCGCTACCGATCTGCCGGAGTTCCGATCGATGGCCGAGGAGGAAGATCTGTGGCTGGAGTTCGTTCCGCGTGGCGACCCCGACAGTTTGGCCGGCACGCTGGTTACACTATTGAGCGACCCGTGCCGCTGCAACCGGATCGCCCTGCACAATCTAGGGTCGGCACGGAGGAACAGCCTGGAGTCGACAGCCGAACGGTACGTCCGGCTCTTTCGACGTCGACCCGACGCCTTTTCGCCGATCGTCACCTCCGGCTGGCCCTCTGGTGCGCTGTCGCCCTGAATTTTCCGCTGACGATGACCGGACAGATCTGGCACAGCTTCGACTTTCCAACGCACGTCTTCTTCGCGAGCCACTATCAGCGGGCGTGGTGGTCGCTTTGGGAGCCGCGCTGGTTCGCCGGTTTCGACGTCGCATCTTATCCGCCGCTCCCGCACCAGATCGCGGCAATCCTCGGCTGGCTCATTGGCAGCGGCAACGCGGTGAACCTCCTGACGTTCGGTGCGATACTGGTCTTCCCGGTCTCCATCTATCGATTGACCCGCAGTTACTTCGGGCTCGCGGCGGCACAGAGGGCCTGCATCCTGGCAGTCGTGACGCCCTCGGTCTTGCTCGCCGGTTATGCTTTCGGTCAGCTTCCGACCCTGGTTGCCCTGGACGCGGCCCTTTTTGCCGCGGAAGCGCTCGGCGACTTTCTCCGCCGTGGCGGGGCGCCGCGCTATAGCTTGCTTCTCACCCTCGCCGGTGTGACGGTCGCGACGCACCATGCCACGTTCATCTTCCTACTACCGCCACTTCTTGCAACCGTGCTGTTCGCGGAGATTCTCACGGCGCGTCAGCAGCGTCAACGAATCCTCATCCGCAGCGGTATCGCGGCGGCAGGTCTGCTCATCACCGCGTTCGCCGTGATCTTTCCGTTCTGGGTCTGGCACGCTTCCGAATATGTCTCTCAGGTACCAATCGACCACCAGAGTCGGCACGACTTTATCCGGGATGCTATCGCTCAGGACCTGTTCTTCTGGGCCGAGCACGGTATCCTACCGGTAGCTCTCGTCCTCGCCGCTCCGCTGCTCGGGCGACGCTTCCGTCAGACCTTTCCCTGGTACCTGCTGGCGCTGCTTCTTGGCACGATTGGTCTCGGAGGAACCACACCGGTTCCGAGGCTCCTCTTTGGCAGTCAGTGGGCGTGGCTCACCTACGATCGATTCAGCTTATGGGCTGACGTCCCGCTCCTCATGCTCCTCGGAGCAGCCGCGCGGACCTGGCTGAGCACGGCGGATCACGGTCCTCGCGATAGAGACGACGAGTGGCACTGGATCGCTCCCTGGCAGCACGGGCGGGCTGGCGGGCCGGCCCGCCTTGCCTGGTGGACGACCATCGCCCTGCTCGGATTCTCCTCAATCCTGGCAGCGTTGATGCCGGCCCTGGTCCAGTCTGAGCCTGCTACGGTCGACCCGCGACCGATCGTGGAGTTCCTCGGACGCGACGGGAACGACCGCTGGCGGTACCTCACCTTCGGCATGGGGGATCAGGCGGCCATTCTCAATGCCCTGACCAACGCGGGCACGCTCGATGGCGAGTACTTCACCGCGCGGCGCCTCCCCATTCTGACGAGCAGCGGTATTGGCCAGATCGACTTCTCCCTGCTCTGGGACCCGGACGCGAGAGTTTTACGCGAGCTCCTCGCCGATCCACGCCCGTACGCGCTGCGATGGGTATTCACACGTGATCCCACGTACGAAGCCCTGATATCACAGGCGGGCTGGGCTCATCTGACAACCCTGTCGAACGAGGTCCAGGTCTGGGTACCGACCGAGCCCGTGCCACCGGTCGCTCCGACGCCGCCACGGTCAGGCTTCCTCGCACTGTGGTGGGGGATCGTTCCCCTCGCGACGCTGGCGGGCGTCGGCCCTGCCTGGTGGTGGGTCAGGAGGAGCAGTGCAGGCTGAGCGTCTCGAACGCGGATTGGAAACGTCCGTAGCCGTGGCTGCTGCCCTGTCGGTTGGCTACGACTGGAGCAAACCGCTCTGGCACGCGGGCGTTCCCTGGGTGCCCGGTCCGTTTCAGGATGTGACGCTGACCGCGAGCGCTCTGGGCTTGCTGACGCTGGCCCCGTTTGGCGCTCTGTTGCCCGGATCGGGCCTCGAGGAGTCGCTTTCGCGTGAGGGCCGGCTGGTCGCCGTCTGCGGGGCTCTCTTGCTGGGATCCCTGGGGCTGAGCGCCATCGGCGCACCTGCACCCCTCCTCGCCCTCGCCCGCGCGGCCGAGGTGGCGGTGGGACTTCTCGCCTACCTCGCTGTCGCACGACGTCCACGGCTGGCACACGGGCTTCTCATCGGCTTTACCGGCCTCGTGCTGCTACAGCTTCCGATCATCACGCTCCAGGAGACAACCCAGTCGACCTTCCCGGTCGGCCAGTATCTCTACGGCTGGGGCACGGACGTTTCGGCTCAGGTGCCGGGCGATTCAGTTGTGTTCGGGAACGATGGCACGCGCTGGCAACGGGCGCTGGGGTCGTTTCCGCACCCGAACGTGCTTGGCGGATTTATCGCCACCTACATCGTCCTCGGCCTGTGTGGACCGCGAGCGTTGCGGCCCGGACGAAAGATGGGGACCGTGATCTGGGCGATTGCCTGGACCGAGCTGCTTTTCACGTTTTCGCGAGCAGCGCTCCTGGCCGCGCTGGTTGGGTGCGCGTCGTGGGCTCTCGGGAACGCGCGCATTGTCGGGCGCGGGCGCTCGCTCGTGTACGTCGCGCTGCCTGCATTCCTTGCTCTAGGTATCGTCGGTGCCGCCAGTGGCCCGTTCCTCGAAGCGCGGCTGGTTCCGTCGCCGGGTCAGCTTTCTTCCGCGCCAGTCGCCGGTCGCTTGCTGCTGCTACGGATCGCGATCGAGCTGGTGAAGGCGCACCCGCTACTCGGGATTGGAGCCGGAAACTTCTCTCTCGTCGAGACGATGCCACCTTTCAGCTTCATCGCCGTCGACCCGGTGCACGTCGTTCCGCTTCTGATCGCCTCCGAGGCCGGCATTCCAGCCGGCCTGGCCTGGCTGGGGATCGTGCTCGGGGTGCCGATCCTCGCGTGGTCACATCGTCGTCGCGTCGACCCCGGCGCGCGAGCCTGGCTTGCCATCCGGCTCGCACTGCCGCTGGCGATCCTCACGCTTGGGCTGCTGGACCACTATCTCTGGACGCTCGCTCCAGGTCGCGCCCTTTTCTGGCTCACCCTCGGAAGCTGGAGAGCACTGCAGACTCCCGCGGAAGAATCAGACGAGACCGTGCTCCCGTCGTGGAATGTCGCAAGGAGCGATCGCGTTGGAGCACCGATGTGACGACCGGGCCGGTTGGAGGAGGCCGCCGTGAGTGAGATACTGTTCGGACAGTCATACTACTTGCGCTTCGATCCCAAGCTCTGGGATGCGATGCAGCCCTATCCACCGTTAGGAACGCTCTACGCGGCCAGCTATCTGCGCAGCCTTGGTCACGACGTCGCCCTCTTCGACGCGATGCTGGCCCCCTCCGACGAGGAATGGGCCCGCGCACTCAGTCGGGAGAAGCCCCGCTTCGCAGTCATCTACGACGATAGCTTCAACTACCTGTCCAAGATGTGTCTCCTGCGCATGCGCCAGGCAGCGTTTCGAATGATCGCGATGGCTCGCGCCCGCAACTGCACCGTCATCGTCGCGGGATCAGACCCGACCGATCGCTGGCCCGAGTATCTCTCGCACGGTGCGGATTACGTGCTCGTCGGAGAAGGCGAGATCACGCTTGGCGAGCTAATCGGCCACCTGACCCGGCGGGACGACGCCCCACTCGAGGAGATCCAAGGGCTGGCGTTTCGTGACAGCCACGGGCAGCTTGTCCGGACACCACGGCGTCCGGACCTCAAGCAGCTGGATAGCTTGCCGTTCCCGGCCTGGGATCTGGTCGACGTCCAGCGCTACCGTGACATCTGGCGGCGCCGTCACGGCTACTACTCGATGAACGCGGTCACGTCGCGCGGCTGTCCGTTCCACTGCAACTGGTGCGCGAAGCCGATCTGGGGTCAGCGCTATAACGTTCGCAGCCCGGAGAACGTCGTCGCCGAGCTGAAGTGGCTCAAGTCGACGTATCACCCCGACCACCTCTGGTTTGCCGACGACATCCTGGGCCTTAAACCAGGATGGATGCAGCGCTTTGCCGATCTGATCGAGCAGGAGGATGCGAGGATCCCATTCAAGAGCCTGCACCGCGTCGACCTTCTGCTGGTCGGTGATACGGTGGAGGCGCTCCGGCGCGCCGGTGCCCGGACGGTCTGGGTCGGAGCCGAATCTGGGTCACAAAAGATCCTCGACGCGATGGACAAGGGAACGACCGTCGAGCAGATCTACGAGGCATCGCGCCGGCTTCACGCGGCCGGGATCGAAGTCGGGTTCTTCCTTCAGTTCGGCTACCCGGGCGAGACCCGCGAGGATATCGAACGAACGCTCCAGATGGTTCGCGACTGTCGCCCCGACGACATCGGGGTGTCGGTGTCGTATCCGCTTCCCGGGACGAAGTTCTATGAGATGGTTCGCCTCCAGCTCGGCGAGAAGCAGAACTGGATCGACTCCGATGACCTCGACCTCCTCTACCAGGGACCGTTCAGCACCCAGTTCTATCGCCAGCTTCACGTGGTCCTGCACAAGGAGTTCCGCATGTTGCAGGCCGGCGACGCACTTCGAGCGACCGTCTCGAGCCTGGTACGGCGGCTTCCACTGCCACTCAACCGACGGACCACGATCTTTCCTCGTCACGCGACTGGGAGCCAACCGCTGGACTCACCCGGCGGTCAACGAAGAAGCAGTGGCGCCATTCCGCGGCCGAGCAGTCCGCTCTTTCCGACTGCCCGAAAGCTCGCCGCAGCGCTTTCTTACGCCCTAACGCTCCCCTATGAGCGCTGGCGGCTCGAGCGACTGGCGCGCCTCCCGCGCCACGGGAATGGGCAGCCCGCGCCGACTTTTGCTGGCGATCCAGCCACGCGGTCAGCGCCAGCAGCCGAGTGAGGGGCAAGATTGGAGGCAGCGATGTCGACGCTCGAGGCCTATCTCACCGACACCAGGAACGCATTCGACAGCGTCGCCGGGGTCTACGATGGTCCGGCCGGCAACAATCAGCTCATCCAGCGCATGCGCCACGTGCTGTGGAGGGAGATCGAGGCGCAGGTCACGCCGGGCGCGCGGCTCCTCGATCTCGGCTGCGGAACTGGCCTCGACGCCGTCCACTTCGGTCAGCTCGGCTATCGAGTCGTCGCGATCGACTGGTCCCCGCGAATGGTCGAGCGCACCCGTGCGCGCATCCAGGCGACGGGCCTCGCCGACTCGGTCGCTGCGCTCGCGCTTGGAATTCACGAACTGGATCGTCTTGACAGCGGGCAGTTTGACGCGATCTACTCGAACCTCGGACCGCTGAACTGCACACCCCATCTGGCCACCACGGCGCGCGCATGTGCCCGCTTGCTGGCGCCAACTGGATTGCTGACCGCCTCCGTTCTGGGACGGTACTGTCCCTGGGAGATTCTTTACTACATTGTTCGTCGGGACTGGGATCGCGCCTGGCGTCGGAGCGGGGTAGGCATGGTGCCGGTCAGCCTCAATGGTCATACAGTCTGGACGCGATACTTCACGCCGCGAGAGTTCTTCCGTGATTTCGCCGAACGGTTTGAGGTGGTCCGATATCGCGCACTCGGGCTCTTTCTTCCACCGCCCTACCTCATCCACCTGTACGGGCGCCACCCCCGTCTCTTCGCGCCCCTCGCCGTGCTCGAGGACCACCTCGACGGTCTTCCGTTGCTGCGGAATGTCGGCGATCACTTCCTCATCACCCTGCGCAAGCGGAGGCAGGCACGGTGACGATGCCAGAGCGGACGCACACGACCGAGATGCTCTCGAGCGCCGAGGAGCCGCGTCAGTCCCCGACCTGGCGCTTCGTCTGTCCCGCGTGCCTCGCCCCACTCGAAGCAGCATCGGATAGCTTGTGCTGCCCGGCTGACGGCCGACGCTATCCCTTCGAGGCTGGCATTGGTCGCTTTCTGTTGCCGGAGCGGGCCGTGATCTTCGAGCCGTTCCTGCGCGATTACCAGACCGTGCGCGCCGACGAAGGCTGGGGCCGGCCTGACCCGGCATACTATCGCTCCCTACCCCACGTGGCGGCAGATGATCCACACTGGGATGTCTGGCAGGTTCGAGAGCGGAGCTATGCAACCTTGATCGCACGGGTCTTACGCCCACTCGAAGCCGATCGGGGACGTCCGCTCTCGATCCTCGATCTGGGCGCCGGCTGCGGCTGGCTCGCGTACCGCCTGGC
Source organism: Chloroflexota bacterium (assembly GCA_902810745.1). Taxonomy (GTDB): domain Bacteria; phylum Chloroflexota; class UBA6077; order FW602-bin22; family CADDYW01; genus CADDYW01. The sequence continues at coordinate 12,715 of CADDYW010000019.1, forward strand.
GCAGCGAGGTCATCGGGTCGCGGCAATCGACATCTCGACCGACGAGCTGGATGGCGTGGGCGCCCACGTCTGGTATCGGGAAACCGAGGCAAGACACGCGCTGGCAAAGCCGGAGGCCCGTTGCGCGGCCGCGGACACGGCCACGGGGTACTTCGTGCCAATCCAGGCCGAGTTCGATCGCCTCCCGTTCGATGGCGATCAGTTCGATCTGGTGATCTTCAACGCGTCGCTCCACTACTCGACCAATTACCCGGTGACCTTGATCGAGGCGCTGCGTGTCCTCCACGCCGACGGCGCTATCGTCATGCTGGACTCGCCCTTCTATCGCAACCCCGCCAGCGGCGCCGCGATGGTTCGCCAGCGCGAGGCCACCTTCCGTCAGAAGTATGGATTCGCGTCTGACGCGATCAGAACCGAGGGCTACCTGACCGGCAGGACACTCCAAGCCCTGGCGGCCAGGCTGGGCATTCGCTGGCGAATCATCTATCCGATTCCGCGCTGGCGGCTGCGGCTACGGGCGTGGAAAGCGAGGTGGCGAGGCGAGCGGGAGCCCGCGGCGTTCCCGCTGGTCGTCGGCCACTGGGCTCCCATCGCATGTCCGGCAGCGCCGAAGCCGGCCCGCTGGCTTTGGCGACAGGGGCTACGCTGGCGGTTTCGGCTGTTCCAGCGTCATCGGTATGCCCGGCTGGTCCTCGAAAGAGTCCTCGGGACGCCTCTTCTGGTGCTGCCAGGTGTCTTCAATCCAAAGCTTCTGCGAACCGGCGAGTTTCTGGTCCGCTCGCTCGACGCGAGTCTCGTTCCGCCCGGTTCTCGTGTCCTCGACCTCGGAACCGGCTCTGGCATCGGCGCGGTTTTCGCCGCGCGCTGGGCCGAACACGTCGTCGCGGTAGACCTGAACCCCGAGGCTGTGCGCTGCGCTCGGCTCAACGCGCTTCTCAACCACGTCGACGACCGGGTCGACGTACGGCTTGGCGACCTCTTCTCTCCGGTCGCGGAAGAGCGCTTCGACGTCGTGCTGCTGAATCCACCGTTCTTCCGGGGAGAGCCTCGCGACGCCGCCGATCTAGCCTGGCATTCGTTGGATCTACCCGAGCGGCTCGGGACCCAGCTCGGCGATCACCTGACCACCGGTGGCCACGCGCTGGTTGTCCTGTCGTCGGATGGCGACGGCCCTGCCTTCCTCCAGGCGTTCCGGGCTAACCGCCTCGCCGTGGACGTCGTGACCAGGCGAGACCTGATCAACGAGGTCCTGACAGTCTACCGGGTGCGAAAGGCGAGGTGATACCACTGCTGATTCTCTACAACCCTGCCAGTAACGCGACGCGCAAGCCGATCCTCCCCATGTCTCTGCTCGCGCTGGGTGCACTGCTCGAGGGGCGCCACGAGTACGCAATCGTGGACGGCAACCTCGAAGCCGATCCGCTCACGACGATCGATCGTCTTGTCCGCGAGACCGGGGCAGATCTTCTTGGAGTCACGGTTATGCCAGGCCCACAGCTCAAGAGCGCCGTGCTGCACTGCCGGATGCTGAAGGAGCTGCATCCGAGCCTGACGATCGTCTGGGGAGGCTATTTTCCGACGCAGCACTACGATGTCTGCTTACGCGACCGCTGCGTCGATTACGTCGTGCGGGGACACGGCGAGGTCGTCTTCAGCGCCCTCGTCGCCGCGCTGTACGCGGGAGACGATCCAACCGGGCTTCCCGGTCTAGCGTTTCGGGCACCTGGAACCGGGCAGATCGTCTCGAACCCGCTTGCTCCAATTCCCCACCCCGGTCGCCTGCCTAGGTTCCCCTATCATCGTCTCGAGCTCGGCCGCTACATCCGCCCAACCTTTCTCGGGAAGCGGACCCTGGCGCACCATTCGAGCTATGGCTGTCCGTTCTTCTGCAACTTCTGCGCGGTCGTGAACATGGTCCACGGTAGGTGGCTCGCCCAATCCGCGGAGCAGACGGCCGACGTCGTCCGGTACTTGGCCAACACCTGGAGCGTTGACGCCATCGAATTCTACGACAACAACTTCTTCGTCCACGAGGCACGAACCGCCGAGTTCGCCGAGCGGATCACGGACCTCGGGATCGCCTGGTGGGGTGAGGCACGTATCGACACGCTGCTGAAGTACCAGGAGCGAACCTGGGCCCTGATGGCCGAGAGCGGCCTCCGCATGATCTTCATGGGGGCGGAATCCGGATCGGATGAGACGCTTCGGCGGATGAACAAGGGTGGAACCGCGGCAACCGAGAAGACGCTGGTGATCGCCGCGAAAACCGCGCAGTACGGGATCATTCCCGAGTTCTCGTTTGTACTGGGTAATCCCCCGGATCCCGAGGCCGATGTCCGCCAGACCATCGAGTTCATTCGCCGACTCAAGCGCGTCAATCCCAACGCCGAGATCGTCCTCTATCTGTACACGCCGGTTCCATTGCCCGGCGACCTGTACGATCAGGCAACGTCTCACGGCTTCCGGTTTCCGGAGACGTTGGACGAGTGGATCAGTGCAACCTGGCTGGACTTTTCCCAACGACGCAACAACCACGTCCCGTGGCTGAAGGACTCGCTTCGTCGCGATATTCGCAATTTCGAGCGAGTGCTCAACGCGTACTATCCGACGAGCACGGATCGCAAGCTACGCGGTGCCTTGCGCTTGATACTCAAGGCTGTCAGCGCCTGGCGCTACCACCTTCGTGTGTACCGCTACCCGCTCGAGCTTCGGGCCCTGCACAAGGTCATTGCCTATCAGCGACCAGAAACGAGTGGTTTCTGACCAGGGGTCTCGGGAGGGGACGATCGTCAGATGATCTTTGGGCGGTATGAGAGGTCAGCCCTACACGTGTCGATCCGGATCGTCGGATCACCGCCGTGAACGCATCGCGGAATCGCGCAGGAGAGCGAATTTCGGGCCCACGACCCAGGGCGGATACGTGCTCCGGAGAGCAAGGTGTCACGACCGACAACCCTGACCCCAATAGGTGATGAAGAGCGCCTGCGGCCAGACCCGGCGAAGCTCTGGCCCGTGCCGACGCCAGTCATCCTGATCGCCGTGTTTCTGATCGTGGTCGTAGCCGCCGGACTCGTGGCCTCCGTGGGTCGCTTTGACGGTCTGTACGGGCAGGACCCGTACGCGTATTTCGACTACGCAACCGGCCCGCTTCGACAGAGCCTCGTTCGCCTCGCGCCGCCCCCGCCCTTCTACTGGCCACCCGGGTACCCGTTCTTCATTGCGCTGGTCTCATTCGCCGTCGGGGCGAGGCCACTGGCCGGTCAGCTTGTCAGCCTTATCGCGGGTGGGCTCGTGCCTGTCTTTACCGTCCTCCTTGCCCGGGAGATCGTGGACGTACGCCACGCGGCCAGTGGACGGCGCGGCGCGGTTCGCTTGGCCGCCGACGGAGCTACCGTATCTACCGGCACGCGGCAGGACCGAGGATCAGACGACGCGGCGATCGTTATGGTCATCGCCGGTCTCGTCACCGCGCTCAACGGCCAGCTCTGGCAGTCCAGCATGGTCGTCATGGCCGATACGAGCGCGCTGGTGCTCGCCACGATGGGGGCGTCGGCCGTGGTCCGCTACATGCGGGGCCACGGTGGTGGCTGGCTCATCCTCGCCAGCGCCGGGCTGGCGGGAGCAGTTGCGACCCGCTGGGCCTACGCGCTCGTGGCGATCCCAAGCGCCGTCTTCGCGCTGCTCGCCCTCGGCCAGTACCGTCGCCGCGCGGTCATCACGCACCTGCTGTGGGCCGGGCTCGTCGCGGCCGCCGTACTTGGACCCATCGTGCTACCGGCAGTCCACGATCTGCTACTCGCCACTGATCGACCGGCTCATCCCGCGGCCTTTGCTACGGATCTACAGGTGTACGAGTGGAATCCGCACAATGCTCTGCAGCGTACCTTCGTGACCGCCGATGGTCGGCTCAGCTACCGAATTCCTAATGGTCTCTACTACGCTCTTGCGCCCGCACACCCGTATTTCTTCACCCCTCTGCTCGCGTGGCTGATTCTGCCGGGCATCTGGACCCTCGTACGACGCCACCGTGCCGTACCGTCGCTGCTGATTCTGGGCTGGCCCGCGACGATCTATGCCTTTCACGCGGGCGCCGCCTGGCAGAACTTTCGGTTTACGCTCGCCTACCTGCCACCGCTCGCGATCCTCCTCGCCATCGGCGCTACGACCGTCAGCCGGGCCGCGATCCGCTCCGCGAAAGGAATCGGAAGATGCCGCGCCGAGACCATGGCCCGCTGGATCACGCGTGGCTGGCTCATTCTTGGACTGGCCTGGATGATCCACGGCGGCGTGACGCTCACCCGCGATTTCGTCGCCCGCAAGGATGCCGACCTCGCAACCGTCCGCTGGGTTCAGGCGCAGCTCCCGGACGATGCGGTCCTGCTGACGTTCGGACTCACCTTAACGTTCCGCCATTACGCCTCCGTGGAAACCGTGGATCTGTCCGAGCTGGCGGCAGCGGACCTGTCTCGAGTACCCTCCCAGCAACGGACGGTCTTCGTGCTCGTCGATGTCGCCAACCTCGAAACCCAGTGGCTCGGACGCGCTCCGGACGAAAACTTTCGAGCGCTTCGTAGCGGGCCAGGTCTGATCGCGGTTGGTCATGACCGGACGTATACGTTGTTCGCGAGCAGTGTTTCAGCCAGGGCCGATCCTGGGGGTGGACGCCAGCCCGAGCTGGGCGCGCGACATCACGACACTGGGCAGGCCGAGTGAGAATTGGACTGATCGTTCCCGGCTTCAGCGCGAATGCGACCGATTGGTGCATTCCGGCACTGCGCAATTTCGTGCGGTGCCTGGCGACAAGCGACGAGGTCCACGTCCTGACCTTGCGCTATCCGCGGCCAGCCAGCCACTACGAGCTGTTTGGTGCGCACGTGACCGCGATGGGCGGGGGCGACCGGCGCGGCTTCGGCAGCGTCGACTTATGGCGGAGAGCGCTATCGGTAGTCGTAACAGAGCACCGGCGGCGACCATTCGACGTGCTGCATGCCTTCTGGGCAACCGAGTCGGGGATGCTGGCCGCGTTCGCAGGCCGAATTCTCGGCGTTCCGACAGTCGTGAGCATCGCTGGCGGCGAGCTGGTCGGATTCCGCGACCTTGGGTACGGCGATCAGCTCGTCCGCCGTGAGCGTCTGAAGGTTGGCCTCGCGCTTCGCCTGGCCGACGTCGTCACGGCCGGATCGACGTACCTGCTCGGGCTGGCCAGACCGTGGATCGGATCTCACCGATCCAATCAACTCCAGCGGGCCCCTCTGGGAGTCGACATCCAGCTCTTCCGGCCGCGCCCGGACCGATCGCGGCCTGGCGCGCGGTCGGTCATCCACGTGGCGTCGCTCGTTCCGGTGAAAGATCAGCAATGCCTCCTGCACGCCATCGCCCAGCTGAGATCGCAGAATCACGACGTCCGTCTCGAGATCGCCGGAAGTGGACCCCTGGAGCCGGGCCTGCGAATGCTCGCTCGCGACCTCGGTATTACGCCAGCGGTGGGCTTTCGCGGAGAGGTCCGTCACGACATCCTGCCCTCCTTTTACCAGAGTGGGGACGCGTTCGTGCTGAGCTCCCGCCACGAGGCGCAGTCCCTCGCCGCGCTGGAAGCCGCCGCCTGCGGCACGCCAGTCGTGGGTACGGCCGTTGGCATCGTTCCTGAGCTGGCGCCAGAGGCAGCACTCAGCGTGCCAGTCGGCGATCCTGGAGTGCTCGCCCGCGCCATCGGCGAAATCTTGTCCGATTCGGCGTGCCGACGATCCATGGCGGAAGCGGCGCGGGCACGCGTGGAGTGCTCCTTCAGCGTCGAGCAGTGCGTCGCGCGCTTCCGGGCGATCTACAGGCAGCTCGATCACCGGCCGTGCTCCGACCCGTAGGCCCTCTCCTTGTTGCGCTGCGACAAAGACGGGCGTGCCTCCGCGGTGCGAGACTGGAGGTGGTTAGAGACTGTGAAGAATGCTGAACGGAGATGACAGGTGACGACAGTTCAATTCACTCGGAACCGACCACCGGGTCAGACGAGTGCAACCGATGAGCGTCCACCCCAGCAGCTTGCAGCGCCGATTCTTACGTTTGACCTGCTGCGAGAAGTCGAGCAGCTTCGCACCGAACGGGCCTGGCAGCTTACCGACCACAACGCGAAGACCCTGGTGAAGGATCCGGGACTGCGTGTCATCATCGTCGCGATGAAGGATGGGGCTCGGCTGCCCGAGCATCACGCGCCCGTGCGCATCGTGATCCAGACCCTCATCGGACACCTCCAGATCCGGCTGCCCGAGCAAACTGTCCAGCTTCCGGCCGGGTCGATGCTGACCCTCGAAGGGAATGTCGCGCACGACGTGGAGGCAGTCGGCGAAAGCGCGTTCGTGCTGAGCCTCTCGTGGCCGACCGACAGATCCGAGGGAGCGTGGACCTCGCCGTACGGGCTCTCGACCCGGTAGCCGAAGAGTCCCCCCGTGGCGATCGACGGATACTCCGGTGAGCCGTGCAGGTATCTGAGGGTTTGACCGGAGCGCACGCTGCGTTTCCCGCTCGTGCGACCATCTGGTTCGATCTGACCATGCAGTGGTAAGATGAGGTATTGACGGCGTCCGGGAGAACACGATCATGAACAGCTATCAGCGCGCCCTGGAGATCATGTCGGCTACTCCGACCGTGCTCAAGACGGTCGTGGCATCGATTCCCGCAGAATCGATCGACCGTCCACCGGCAGCGGGGGCATGGTCGGCAAAACAGGTCCTCACCCATCTGCTGCACGTCGAGACCGCGGTGATTGGCGAACGTATCCGCCTGATGCTGGCCGAGGAGAATCCCCAGTTCCAAGCGGTATCGCCCTCGGTAGCCCCGGAAGATCCGCAGGCCACCCTCGAAGCGTGGCTGAGTGCACGAGCCGCGAACCTCCACTTCCTGCGCACGCTCACACCCACCCAGCTTGAGCGGACTGGTCGACATCCAAAGTACGGGACCATCTCCGTCCGTGAGCACCTCGTCGAATGGGCCTACCACGACCTCGACCACCTCCGCCAGATTCTCGCGACCGTCCAGGCAGATATCTACCCAGACATCGGCGTGTTCCGGGCGCTCTATCCACCGCCCGCGTAGATCGGGGCCCTCGCTCACGGGGCTTGCCACTGGCCACGGTCACCACGTGCTTTCGTGTACCTTCCGGCGCGACGTCGACCATCACCAGGGGGTGCATATGCCACGCATTCGACCTCTGACCAAAGATGAAGTCGGTCCAGAAGTGCGCGCCATCATGGAGCAGGCCGAGCGTGCCTTTGGCGAGCCACTGGTTCCAACCGGAATACAGGCTTATTCACTGCCTATTCTCGAGGCGAGCCGCGCCCTCGGAGCCGCTCCGGCCCGAAGCCACACGCTTCCTGCCCAGCTACGGTCGCTGGTCTGTCTGCGCGTTGCCCAGATAGTTGGCTGCCCCTTCTGAATGGACACGAACGCTGTCGGGAGCAGCAAGGCAGGCGCATCACCCGCGAAGATCGAGCAGGTTGCGAGCTACGCGACGAGCAATCTATTCAGCCCGGAGGAACGCGCGGCCCTGGCGCTGGCCGAGGCGATGTCTCAAACGCCCGCCAACGTCACCGACGAGGTCTTCAACGAGGCACGCCGCTTCTTTTCGGATCAACAGCTTGTCGAGCTGGTTGCCACCGCCGCCATGGAGAACTACCGTGCGCGGTTCAATCGGGCCTTTGGCGTCGAGTCCCAGCACTTCTACGAGCGCCTTCAGGGATCGTCGGTCCGCGGCGCCCAGACAGGATAGCTGATGCCCGCAAGGCGATTGATCACGAACGCCTGAACGGTCAGCAGAATGACCGCCATCATCAAGACTGCGATCTGCCAGAGGTGTGGCATCAGGCCGAGTGAGACGATCAGGGTCGTGGCTCCGGCGGGTGGATGGGGGACGCGAAACAGCACCATCAGCCCGCTGGTCGCGGCGAGCGAGAGCGCGGCTGCGCCGACACGCGGCCAATCCACCCCCGCCGCCAGCGCCGGGGGAGCATTCGTCAGCCCGAAGATTACCAGGCTGAGCCAGCCAGCGAGTGCACCGATCAGGTGACCAAGCGTCGTGTTGCGCGGCGACGCCGTCGGCGCGGTCGGAGTGTAGAACAGCAGGAAAGCAGTCGGCCCGAGCGATGGAAAGATGAAGGGCGCGCGGGTCACCAGGGCAACCGCTGCCATCAGCGCGATGCTGATGAAGCCGTTGACCGCGCTAAAGACAGCCAGGACGACCGTCGAGTTATGGTAGCGGATCAGCTCGGTGAGCTGAAATCGGCGGAAGAGTCCGAGCAAGATCTCGGACATCTCCCCGCCGATAGGGTGAAGCCGATCGATCAGGTAGCGCGGTCCAGTCCTCGAGCCCGCCTCGTGACGCGATCTATCGGCCACTCCCCTGCCCCCGCTCGATTTCTCACGAGGCCGCTTGACGACGAGCCACTGCAGGCGAGGGCTGCGCGAGACGTTCCGCCTCGGGACGGTAGGTCAGCACGCGTCCCCAGAGACTCTTCGTCCCCCAGATTCCGGCCCGCAGACACTGAAGCTGGACGATCTGACTGTGGTCGACGAACAGGTTTACATCCGGCCCATAATTCTTGACGTACCAGGCGAAGACGGCTGGATCCGCCGCCTCGAACATGACCTTTTCCAGGCCGAGAGCACTGACGAATTTCGCCGGTACGTCGGAGCGCCAGACCTCGACGCTTTCGGTGATTCCCTCCGACTCGATCATGATCATGTACGCGCCAGCGTCGATAAAGCGTTTTGCCTGCTCGATGGCGTACTCCGGCGCGCGTGTTCCTTCCGCCTCGAGCTCCGCGGCAACGGTCGCCCCGCCTGCGCCGAACTGGATACCCACCTCCGGCTTCGCCTTCAGGCCAGCTTTCTGAACCGCTTCGACCAGCCGGAGCCAGTCGTCGATCGGAATCGTGATGAAGCCACTTGAGACCTCGATGATGTCGAACCCGAGGTTCTTACAGGCATCGATGTACTTGCGCACCGCGTCCGGTCCTTGGGTGAGCACGTATTCAATGAACCCGCCGGTCGACACCAGGACGTCGTGTGCGTGGCAGAGGTCGATCAGATCCTTCACGGCCTGCCGCGGCATGAGCGAAAAGGAGCCGCCCGCGAACTTCAGCGAGTCGACATATTCGCCCGCTGTCTCCAGAACGTCCTGGAGATAGCGCGTGCCCATGACCGTGTAGTACGGCCCGCGAATTTCGGTGATGCCACGCGTCCTCGGCTTCGGCATCGGCTCGTTGATCCGCAGAAAGGGCATCGCCCGCTGATCGGCATTCGATTGACCTTGCATGATGTTGCCCTCGTATGATGGCGTGCGATTGGCGTGCTAGGTAGCCGCCCGCGCCGCGCCCGGCACTTTCACCCTGGCCAGGAGCTGGATCAGGTCGGCCACCGAGATCGTCTCGAGATTCGTTATCGCCGCCGCGATATCTGCCCGAAGCGCGGCGTCGGTATATGGCGCGCTCAGCCGCTCGAACTTCGCAACGACGGTCTCCCAGCGCATCGGCTGGGTGAAGAAGCCTTCGTAAGCCTCCTTCTCGATGAACAGCTTGCGCCCATCACGAAGCCAGACGTTGATTCGCGTGGGCATCTTGTTCGGGAATTGTCGACTCAGCTCATCCGACGGCCGAACGATCACCTTCTGGAGCAGCGTCTGAACGTCCGAACGATTGATCCGATCGAGACGATACTGCTCTGGCATGACCTGTCCGTCGAGGATCGCGACGGCGACCATGTACGGCAGACTGTGGTCGGCCTGCTCTTTCGTGCGGATGGTCTTCTTCTCACCTTCTTCGCCGCCGCCGATGATGTTGTAGGCCACGTCGAAGATGTCGATCTCGATCCGATCGACGTCGTCGCCCGTGAATCCATACGCGTCTCTCAGCTCGAGAATACCTTCGAGCGTGGACTGCGAGTGAATCTCGGCGTCGTACTTCTTCAGGATCGTCCTGGTGACACGCTCGAGATTCTCCCGTAACCAGTCAATCGTGAAATGACCCGCGATGGCATCCATAAAGCCTTTATTCCCCTCGAAGACCTCGAGAGGACCGGTGATCCCGCGCATCGCGAGGAAAGTCGCGTGGGTGCAGCCAAATGCCGTGTTCGCGTAGGCCAGACCCTTCCAGTTCGAGAGCGCGCCGGTGCGGGTGACCCGTAACGCATTGAACGCAGTTCCGGAGATCCCGATCGCATTGGCGGTCCTCGTCACGTCCAATCCGAGCGCCTTGGAAACGCCGGCCGCGACGGCATACGATCCCTGGACAGTGTGGTCGAACCCTTTCGCTCGCACCGGCGCCACGTCGCTCAGCCGGCACTGGACCTGGTAGGCAACCGCGAGCGCAGTCATCAGGTCGCGACCGGACCGGTTGGCGTACTCCGCCGCGGCCAGCACTGCTCCCAGGTTATCGCTGGGATGACAGGTCTCTCCTCTCGCCAGGTAGCTGTCATTGAAGTCGAGGTAGCGAACCAGCGCGCCATTGTAGAATGCCGCGCGATCCGGGGCGGTACGCTCGCCTCCGATCAGAGTGCAGCGCGGATTTCCCCCGAAATCCTGAAGCTGTGCCCGGATCAGCCGAATCGGCTCTCCATCGAGCGCGCCGATTGCACAGCCCAGCGCATCGAGTATCCGGATCTTGAGCTGGTGGCGGGCTGCTTCGGATAGATCGTCGTAGCGCGCGCGCACGACAAACTCGGCCATCTGCTCCGCTATAGTCATGCGTGCCTCCTCTCTCCCGGATCATCGCACATCACGCACCACGCGCGTGGGTGAATGCAAGGCAGAGAGGGTAACACTCGAGCCCCCTACCCCGCGGTCGTTCCGTGAACGCGTGGGCGGCGTCGAAGGATCCGGAGCATTCCCAGTCCGCCGAGAAAGATCAGGCCCGAGATAACCGCGATTCTCCAGACGTCAGCCCCGTTGTCGGCGAGGTAGAGATCGAGGGCGACGGTCAGGAGCCACAGCTGGATGCTCATGAGCAAGATCCCGATCACGAGCGCTGCGGTCACGATCGGCATCTGCCCGACCGGCGGCTGATCCTCTTCTAGCTTGAGATGCCCATCACGGTGGAGAGCTGTCTGTCCGTTCGGCTCACGCATCACGCCTGCCACCCCACCGCCCAGATCTGGTCGCCGTCCTGTCTGAGCAAAATCCGCGGTAGCCGACGGCGAGGAGGGCCGGCGATCGGGTCACCACTGGCCGGGCTGAAGACGCCCTCGTGGCACGGGCAATACAGGCGATCTTGCAGCGGCTGGAAGTAGACCGCGCACGACAGATGGGTGCACTTCTGACTATAGGCGACGAACTGCCCACCGGGCAGGTGTAGCAGCATCGCCTGGTCGCCGGGACCAGGGTAGCTGAAGTAATATGCGGTCCCTTCCGGTACCTGACCTGTCCGGGCAATCGGCACGACCGGCGCTGGTCCCGGTCGTCGCACGAGCCCGAGCACGGCCAGGATCGTCGTCGCCGAGAACAGCGCTCCGGACGCGTATACCGCGAACTCGAGAAGTCCGCGACGCGAGATCAGATCATCGACGTCCCAGTGGTAGGGAAACTCGGCACGCCAGCGCGTTGCGCGAGGCTGATCGACCGCGTCGACCGACCGACCTTCCGACCACGCTCGCGGATCTCCGCTCACAGGACCCATGCCTCCTCCCGCTCGGCATCACGCCGTTCAAGCTCCGACCGTGCCTCCATCAGGAGCCTGCCCACGTCAAGCACGGCCTCACCCGCGGGTAGTACAAAGTAATTTCGGGTCTGAACCTCCTGGCTGCCAAAGCGCGTCCGGTTCACCGCGTGACCATTGCGCTGACTCACGAATTCTTCGTAGGTTCCGTACCAGATCGCCTGCGTCGGGCAGGCCTGGGTACACCACGGCTGAAGTCCCTGCGACGTGCGATCGAAGCAGAGATTGCACTTCTTCATCAGTCGCGCTTCGGCATCGAACTTCGGTACGCCGAACGGACACGCGTAGACACAGTTCTGACAACCAATACAGCGCGACGGGTCTGCCTGCTGGACAACCCCCTCTGGCGTGATCAGAATGGCCAGGACCGGGCAGACCTGGGCGCACGGTGCAACCGGGTCGACGCAATGCATGCATAACGTCGGCTGCGTCGCGACGCTCGCCCAGCGCTGGATAAAGTCGACCATGATCATGCTCTCGCCCTTATGCGAGTCGCACTCCCGACAGGCCGCTTCGCACGCTCGACAGCCGATGCAGCGTGATGGATCTGTGAAAATCGTCTTGAGGGCCACGCGGCATTCACCTCTCCAGGTGAGTAGCGCCGGACGCGCGATCAGTGCGCCTTGCCCGCACGCTCCGGGACATCGCGAATCTCGCCGACCGTGTAAGGGAACATCGCCGGTGCGGTTTCCGGAGTGAGGTTCTCTCGCGGAGGTTCGCTGCCGGAGAGGGCCGCATCGACACGCTCGATCGTCGCCGCGCACACCTTATACTCGGGGATCTTGACTGACGGCTCGACGGCTGGATTCGTCAGCTGATTGACCGCCTGTTCGTGCCCGTAGTGAAACGGAATGAACAGCGTATCCGGGCGGATCGACTCGGTGACCAGCGCCTTCAAAACCATGCTTCCGCGCGGCGTGCGCACGCGCACACGATCATCATTCTGAATGCCCCGCTGCTGCGCTGCCCGTGGATGAATCTCCACCCACGGCTCCGGCGCCTGGCTGTTCAGGAAGCCGAGCCGACGAGTCTGATTTCCGCTCAGGTAGTGATAGACAACTCGGCCGGTCGTCAGTCGAAATGGGAAATCGCCACCCGGCTCTTCGGCAGGAGGCTCGTGGACGATCGGGAAGAAGCGGGCCCGACCATCTTTGTGCGCAAAGCGCTCGCTGAAGAGACGTGGCGTGCCCGGATGATCCAGATCCGGGCAAGGCCAGAAGACTCCACCCTGAGCATCGATCTTCTCCCAGGTGATGCCATAATAGTCGGCGACCCCACCTCTCGATGCTACTCGCAGCTCATCCCAGATATCGTGGACCGAGCTGTACGAGAAATACTGCTCACGCCCGAGTCGGCGCGCCAGGTCGCAGATAATCTCCCAATCACGCCGTGCCTCGCCCGGCGGCTCGGTCGCCTTGTTGATCTTGAGAACACGACCCTCGAGATTCGTCGTCGTTCCCTCGTCTTCGCACCAGACGGTGGAGGGAAGGACGACGTCCGCGAGCTCGGCCGTCTCCGAGAGGAAGAAGTCCATGACGACGAGAGGATCCAGATTCTGAATCGCGCGCTTCACGACCGCATTGTCCGGAAGCGAGACCATCAGATTCGAGCAGATAACCAGGCAGCTTCGAATCTTCCCCTCGGCCATCAGATGGATCATCTCGGTCGCCGCCGCTCCCTCTCCCGGCAGCTCGTCGACCGGGATGCCCCAGACACGGGCGACGTACTCGCGATCCTCCGGCACGTCGATATGCCGATAGCCGGGAAGCTGGTTCGCCTTCTGGCCGACCTCACGACCGCCCTGTCCGTTCCCCTGGCCGGTCAGCATCGTCGTCCCGCCCCCCGGCTTCCCGACCTGGCCTCGGGCTAGCGCCAGGTTGATGCACGCGAGACAGTTGTTCACACCGTGGGTACTGTGCTCGATCCCGCGTGCGTGCAGGATGAGCGAGGGGGAAGCCCCGCCGTACAGGCGCGCTGCCGCGACAATCCGCTCCGCCGGCACGCCAGAAAGCTTCTCGGCAACGTCGGGCGTGTAGGGCTCGACCGCGTCGCGCACCGCTTCCCAGCCGACGGTACGCTCGGCGATGTAATCCTCGTCCACCAGCCCGTCGTGGATGATCTGGCGTAGCATCGCATTCAGCACGGCGATGTCGGTACCGGGCTTGACCGGCAGCCAGAGATCGGCGGTCCGCGCGACTCCGGTCTGCCGAGGATCCATCACGATTAGTCGAGCACCGTTGTCGCGCGCCTGCCAGATCCATCGCATCAGGATCGGGAAGCACTCGGCCGTATTCGAGCCGACGATGAGCAGACAGCGGGCAAGGGGTATATCAGGCATCGGGACTGGACAGCGGTCAAGCCCGAAGGCCCGCGCGTAGGCGACCGCCGCCGAGGACATACAGAGGCGCCCGTTATAATCGACGTGACGCGTGCGCAGTCCAACACGAGCAAATTTGCCCATCAGGTAGCACTTCTCGTTGGTCATCGACGAGCCACTGTAGATGGCCACTGCATCACGTCCGTAGAGATCCTGAATCTCTCGCCAGCGTCGTGCGACGTAGTCGAGAGCTTCATCCCAGGTGACCCGCTCGAGCGTTCCTTGCTTCCCACCACGTCGCATCATCGGATAGGTTAATCGATCGGGGTGCGCTGCCTGCTGGTAGGCGACGACGCCCTTCGGGCAGAGCGAGCCACGGTTGTGGGGAAAATCGCGCGGCTCGACGCCAATCACCTGGCCATCGGCCACCTTCAGGTACATTCCGCACTGAATCCCACAGAATGAGCAATGTGTCGGGACAAGCTCCTCCGGGATACGATCCGCGCCAGTCCATCCGGTCGGCGGGGCACCAACCGACTGAAAGTCGTAGTTGAACTGTCGATCCGGCCGAAAGAAATCCTTGTTGACACTCATTACAGAAAGCGCCTTCCCATCAGGTGATAATACGCGGTACCGCGCAGGATACGCTTGCAGGAGGGACAATAATCTTGCAGCGCCCCGGCGCCATCGCCCAGGTCGTAGCTCTGGCCGAGGTCGCCCAGTGTCGCCTTGAGGTCGTCGATAAAGCGTTGCGATGGAAGGGCGACGCCGCAACGGCGACACCGCCCCACCCGAGAGGGCTCGCCCCTCCGCTCCAGGTCGTGGTTCACCGTCTGATAGAGCGTCACGCCGATACTCGCCGGGCGCTCGACGATGTGAAAGAACTTCCCAAAGGGCAACGAGATCAGCCAGCCGACCACCACGACCTCGTGGGTCAGCGCGATGAACGAGTAGAACTTCCCTCCCCACCAGCTCGATGATGCCGTGAGCGCCAGACCGGTGACTGCGATACTGAGGAGCAGAACCAGGGGAACCAGGTCGAATCCGAATCGCTGCGTCGTGAGAAGCCCAAGGACCATCACCCGTCGCCAGAAGGCGATGGCTAGCCCGACGAGCAAAATAAGAGCCGTGAAATCAAGGGCATGGAAGATCAGGAAGCTGACGATCGTGTCGAGGTGAAAAGGCAGAATCGGAAGTCCAAAAAACCAGGCCAGGTAGTTTCCCGGCGTCAGCATCGTGAAGTGGATCCAGCCAAACGTGAGCGGGAACGTGATGAGGCAGGAGAGCACAACTCCCCAGAAGATGCACAGGTGCATGACCCAGCGATGCACGCCGCGCCGCAAGATGAACGTCTGGCCCAGGATATCTCGCCACCAGGCGACAGGAATCAACGTGGTGTACGCGCGGAAGTTCTTCCAGGAGAGGAAATTCGTCCAGCCTGCTTTGAAGTAGCGCCAGGTGGGTGGACGGGTGATCCAGAGAGTGTAGCGGTAGGTCACGGCCGCAGTGGCGAAGACGGTGCCGACGGCGTAGCCGATCAGCGCGGAATCAAAATCGGCGAAGCCACGTGAGCCCAGGTACATCAGCAGGACCAGGACGGCGGCGGCGATGACGGCCAACCCCGCCGCGGGCAGTTCACGTCGGATCATCGTCGATCCTCCCGCGATGAACGACTCGTACGATTCACACGTGACCTGACGCGGCCGGCTCGTGAGCAATGCCGCGAACGCCCACGCCCTCGCGACCGCTGGCTCCCGGTGCTTGGCACGGCCACGGTCGAGGGATCCCGACTGCACCGGCACGGACGATTATAGCACCACGAAGCTCGCCGGTCGACGCGCGAAGCACGCAGCACGCGCTGACTCCTTGTGTCGACGAACACGCCATCTCCCGCCGCGCGGCCCGCTCCTCGCCGGGAGATCAGCCCGGGTGCAGGGATCAGCAGCCTGTCTCGGCGCCGCGATGACCAGACGGTAGCGCGCACCGTCAGAGGAGCGACGCCAGACCAGACGGATCCAGCACCTCGATCTGGCCGTGGTCGATCCGGATCAAGCCCTCGTCCTCCAGGGCAGCGAGTGTCCGAGAAACGACCTCGCGCGCGGTGCCCGCCATCTCTGCGATCTCACGCTGGGTCAGCGGCCGCCGCCCAACACCGGCTCCGATTCCGTCCTGAGGACAGTGAGACTGCAAGAGAATCTTGGCAACGCGCGCGTGGACACGCCGGAACGAGAGATCTTCCACGAGCTGCACGACGTGCTGGAGCTGCCGACTGAGGTGGCGAATGGCTGCACGCGCGAAGCGGCAGTCTTCATCAAGCAGACGGTCGACCGCGGCACACGGTAGGATGAGGACGCTCGACGGTTCGATCGCCATGGCACCCGCCGGCATTGGACCCCCCGTGAAAGCAGCAGCGTCGGCGAACGACTGCCCCGGCCGAGCGATCAGGAGTACTTGCTCGCGACCGCTCGCAGAGGTCTTGAAGATCTTGACAAGCCCAGTTTCGACGATACAGAGGCCCGGGCACGGCTCGCCTTCCACAGCAAAGATCTCCCCGGCGGCGAGATCCCGCCGAAGCATGGCGGCGCAAAGCCGCTGCTGCAGATCCGGTGGGAACTCGGCAAAGAGTCCGATCCTTTCCAGAAACGGACCAACCGCTTGCTGTGTCTGCGCCGTTGCCTTCCCAGCTGCAGGCATGGATGCCATCTCGATCTCTGTGATTCTACACCCCAGAGCCACGTTCCCTTCACCTCGCCGGTGCGCCAGACATCGGTGGTCGCTCCGGCCACGTCCGGCTGGTCAGATCACGCCAGGTCAGTATCTCTCCCGATACCTTGGCCTGGAGCTGGCGAGCCCCCGACTCGTCCGAAAACGCGGCCAGTCCCCACCCCATCGGCGTTTTGACGTTCGGACTCAGCAGGTACCAGGCTGTTTCGGCTCGAAGCCACTCCCGCGTTCGGTAATCGTGGACGAAGACGGCCCGCGGGACCAGGTGGTGAGCCTGCTGGTATGCCAGATAATCTCCGATATCGTCGAACAGGAGCGGGTCGCCGCCCTGCACGACCGCGGCCGTCGCAAATCGCGGATCGTTGATAATCATTCCGCAGGTCATGCACTGGTCTTCTCCGTAGTGGATCGTCGGCGGCTGTATCGCTCCGCCCGGTGCTGTGCACGCTGTCACGAAGCTCATCACGATAGAGATGATAACGACCAGCCAGGATTTCATCTTTGATCCTCGGCAACCATCCAGTGATACGCGAGCGGCAGCGGCACGACGAGCCAGAGGAGGAGGATGAAAGACAGGATCTCCGGGGCCCACGAGCCAAGGCTGTAATGCGCGACGAGGCCCGCCGGTCCGAGCAGATCCAACGAGCCGCGAAGCTGGTAGATCGCCGCGATTCGGTAGCTTTCAAGCGGGTTCACGATCGTCGCCGCGAGGATGACCGCTGGCTTGAGACGAAGGGCAACCGCGGTTCCCATCAGTCCAAGATCACCGACGAGGGAGAGCACCAACCAGACGACGACGGCCACGCCCAGAGCCGAGGAGGTCCGTTGTGTCCGGCTGGAGATAAGGTATCCGAGGCTCAGCGCCACCCACGCCAGGAGCACCGTCAGCCCCACCAGGCTGGCGTAGGAGTCAGCGCCCTCGCCCGCGCCGACAAAGCTCACGATCAGGGTACTCAAACCAAAGCCGGTGACGATGGCGACGCCGATCGCCAGCGCCAGGCCGACGAATTTGCCGACAAAAAGGTCGAACGAGCTGATTGGCTGGGCGAGAAGGTAGGGAAGAGTTCGGCGCTCCCGGTCTCCAGCCAGCGCCTGCGCGCCAAGCGTCAAGCCCATCAGCGGCGCCAGGAGCAGTACGAGGTTGATCATACCGGCCGCCGTTCGGCCGAACCCACTGATATCGCCATACCCCGAGCTCAGCAGCACCATCGTCGACAGGCCGATCGACAAGGCCACGAAAGCCCCCGCGTACGCGATGAACCACCGATTTCGTAATGCATCGCGTACCTCTCGCTTTGCCAGGATCGAAACAGCTCGCACGCTCATCAATCGTCCTCCAGCTCGAAGTCGATGACCGGATAGCCAGACTGGGAAAGGAGAACCAGTGGATCCGCCTTTCGATGCGGTGCAACCTTCACCGCGACGGAGGTCCCGTTCCGATGGGCCTCGAATCCATGCTCGACGAGAAATTGCTGCGCGCGGTCGAGGTCGCCCGGTCCAATCCGAACGCGGAGAATCAGCTCGGCGCCATACCGCGGATCGATTCGGAATGGCTTCTTGACCGCCACCTGCGCCCCGCGATCGAGAACCACGACGTGATCGGCGAGCGCCTTGACTTCGCTCCACCGATGGGAGGTGAAGATGAGTGTTCGACCCTCACGCTTCAGCGTGCGCAGGAGCCCGAGCAGCTCCACCTGGCTTTTCGCATCGAGATTGGCCGTCGGCTCATCCAGGAGGAGAATCGGCGAATCTCCGAGGAGCGCCAGCGCGAGAGCAAGCTTCTGCTTCATGCCCCCGGAAAGCGTTGACACCGGCTGTGCTGCGTTGACCCCGATACCAAACCGGTCGAGACACTTATCGATCTCGTCGGCTGGCACTGCGCGGAGGTCGGCAACCAGACCTGCTAGCTCCGAAACCTTCAGATCGAACGTGAGCGCATCCTGCGGAACGTAGCCGATCAGTCTGCGCACCTCCGTGCCATCGTGTGCTGGTGACAGCCCCGCCACCCTGATTTGCCCTTCGTACCGCGTCCCCCCGAGCAGACAGCGGAGGATCGTCGTCTTGCCCGCGCCGTTTGGACCCCAGAGTGCCAGGGACTCCCCGGGGTGGACCGTAAAGGAGACGTCGTGGACGGCGACTGTGTCCCCGAAACGCTTGGTAAGATTTGCAACCTCGATCACGGCTTCGTTCCTCCGATCACTCCCCGGGTTCGGCCTGCGAATAATGGCAGTCGGGTACGTGCCGCGGCGCACGCTCTGCCCGGTTGCCAGTCCGGCCAGCGCCAGCATCGCGACCGCAAGGAGACGCGCTGGCCACGGCGACGCGGGCGGTGGCATCGGCACTCCAATGGGCAGACGTGGCGCCGTTAAAGGCTCAGGATCGACGAGTATGGCTCCTGGCTGGAAAATCGGAAAAGATCGGGCGGCGAAGTCCACCGCGCTGGCTGCAACGCTGAACCGAAAGAGCTGGAGGATCGGCCAGGCATCCATCAATCTCTCGGTGAACTGTTCCGGGCGATAGGGAACGTCGCCGAGTCCATCGCCATTGGCATCGTAGCCGGTGTAATCGCTCCAGAAGTTACCAATGCCATTCTCCGCCCAGTGGTTCGTCCCGAGTGTGCCACCGCCGAGGACAGCGACCTGCGCCACGTTGTCGATCAAGCTATTGCCGCTGAAGACGTTGTTCTGATCCACCGGCAGGAGTGCCAGACCTTCGTCGTTATAGGCCACGACGTTGCCGTGGTAGCGGTTGATCGACGTCGGAGACAGCGGCGAGTTGTCGACGTAGATGCCCACGCGATTGTCGACGATGACATTATTCTCGATCGTCGCCCCGTCGACCTCTTTGAGGCCAAGGCCATCCCCAGATGGTCCACGATTCGCCCGGAGCAGATTATTCCGCACGGTCATATTCTGTCCGTACATCAGATAGATGCCGACAGAGTTGTTCTCCAGGCGGTTATGCTCGATCAGGCTCCCGTTACCGTACATGAAATGGAATCCGTACCGGCCGCTGTCGACGACGTTGTCACGGATAATCGAGCCGTTCGAGAACCAGATCAGACAGTCGCGAGAGCTGCTCACGTAATTTCCGATAATCTGGGCCCGCGCGCTGTACCACACCTTGATGCCATCGCCCCGAAGCGCCTCCGGCAGCTTCTTGCCGACCACCTCGTTGCCCTCGATCAAGCTGTCCGGAGAGTTCCGCAGGTAGATTCCGAACAGATCGTCCGGCAAGCGGTTACCGATTACTCGGACGCGCGGCGCCTCGACTAGGATGCCGCTGTCTTCCTGATCGTAGCTATCGCCGCTGCTCTGGACGACAAAGCCCTGAAAGGTGGTATCCGGCGCAACGATGTGCACGACCGTCCCGTTGCCACTGCCGTCGACGACCGGCCAGTCCAGGCCCAGAAGAGTGACCGGCCTGGCGATCACCAGCGGCCCTCGAAAGACACCGCCGTGAACCCGAATGGTGCTACCGGGCCGAGCCGCCGCGATCGCGTCTTGGATCGTTCGATAAGCGCAGGTCGAGCAGACGTCGAGGTTGCCGGTCGAATCCGCCACCGCTCCGGAGGGATTCCTCACGGCCAGGACAGCTATCGCCACGGCGACGCCGATCATTCGGCAGATCCACCGTGCGAGTGTCTTGCTGGTCACGCCGACCGCTCCCGCAACCGGAGGACGATACTCACGAGGACGAGCAACGCCGCGAGGACGCTGAGGTAGAAGCCAGCCTCGAACTGCGCCGTCGTCGAGAACTGCCCCACCTGCCCGACGCCGAGCAGGTGGGGAGTGAATGGTCGAATGCTGCTGCTGAGCGGCGCGTGCGGATCCAGCTCGTGACCGGCACGATTCAGCCAGTAATACAGGTCGGCGACGAAGGCCACCGGGAAGACGACAATCGGGATAGCCAGGACGATCGCCCACCGCGAGCGAAGCAAAGCGGCGGTGATCCCAAGCCCGATCAGGACAATCAGCGCGACCGGCGCGATGCTGCGCTCGATCCGTGCGGCTTCGACCAGACGCATCATCCCGATGTAGTGGTTCAGCTCGTCGATCTCGTCGACGTCGCCTTCCAGCCGGCCCGCGAAGATCGTCGCGTCGAGGCCGCCCGGGTATTGCGGGGCGTGGAGAACCAGCGACCAGTACGGAAGGAACAGAGAAACCGCCAGGAGAATTGCCGCCAGGGCCGGCGCGAGACGAGCAAACTCCGCCCGGAAGCTCAATAACCTTCCCGTAAGCAGAGCTCGCACGCGCGAGGTCGCGCGGTCCCCGGTCGGCGGCGTCGTCTGTGCGGTTGTCATCGCGTATCCCCTCCAGGAGAGTTGAACTTGCCGAACACGCGGGGCGCGGCGGGAACAGTGGGTTGTCCCCGCCGCGTGGAATCAGGATGATGGCTTTACCAGGAAGTAGCCCATCATCTCCAGGTGGAGCGCAGAACAAAACTCCGTGCAGTAGAAAGGAAAAGTCCCCGATGCGTCCGCCACGAACGAAACCGTCTCGGTCTTGCCTGGCTCCAGGCTCAGGTTGATGTTGTAGAGCGGTAGAGCGAAGCCGTGGGTGGCATCGCGCGCCTTTTCGGTATTGGTGATGTGCCAGACGATGTGATCGCCCTGGTTTACTTCGATCAGATCCGGCGTAAAGTGGCTCCGCACCGACGTCATCCAGATCTCGACCTTGTTGCCGTCTCGCGCGATCCGTTCCTTCCCCAGGGCCGTACCGTTCGGGTCTTTCGACTGCGTTATGGTATTCCAGCCAACCTCTGGATAGGTCTCAAACGCCTTGATGCGTTCGCGAGGGATGATCTGCGCGTAATGCGGCTCGGCGTTCCCGATTGGGAGATCGTAGAGCACGCGCATTTTGTGATCCTTCGCGATATCCAGAAGCTGAAGGTTCTGGGGGAGCAGCGGCCCGACGTTAGCGAAGCGATCGACCGACCACTTGTTCAGGGCCACGAGGAAGCCACCGAGCGGCTTTACCGTATCTCCGGTCACCGCGGCGACGTGGCCGACGTTGTACTGCACCGGCACCTTCTCGATCGCCTTCCAGCCGTCGTCGCGATAGGGCTTTCCCAGTGACCACCGCGACACCGCGCTGTCCAGAAACAGGCTCGTGTAGGCATATCCTTGATCGTCGAACTGAGTGTGAAGCGGACCTAGCCCGACCTCGACCTGTGCCTCGAGGCAATCCTTGAACGGAAGGATCGGAATTCCGAAGTCGTCCTTCTCGTAGTTGCCCTTCTGTATTGCCTGCTGGATCTTCGCAAAGCTGTAGACGGTAACGTGGGGATCCAGCTTGCCCGCGACCACCAGGTAATCGCCTTTGGGTGTTACGTCGACGCCGTGTGGGCTCTTTGGCTCCGGGATCAGGTAGAGAATTCCTTCGCTAACGGCCGTGGGGATCCGAATGACTTTGAAGCCCTTGATCGTTTCGGCTTTACCGGCCTTCACCACGTCGACCGCTTTCTTCCAGTTCACGACGTGCAGGTAGTCCATGTCGCGCTGGGATGCGCCCATCTCCAGCGGCGGCTTGCCCTGCATATCGCCGCCGGTAGCCATCTCGCTGTTGAATGAGTTCCAGAACGCCCAGCCATCGGAGACGAGCTTTCCAGCGTCCGCCAGGTCCTGACCGTAGGGCGGCACCTCGATGCCGAAGGACTCCTCGGGAATAATGCGCCCCCGCTGGCGGTCGAACTTCCAGCACGTCAGCATTCCACGGTACTTTTCCTTGTATTCGGTGATGGGAGCGTACTCCCAGCCGAGGGGGACTCCGTACTGGGATCCCTCGAGGACGTACTCGGTGTTCGGAGTGACGAACGTTCCGCCGTGATTGCTCAGCAGCAACGGGTTCTTGACGATCTGCTTCGTCGAGAAGTCCCGCAGATCGATCACCGCCAGGCGGCTGTTCGCCTTATCGTTGATGAACAGCCACTGACCGTCGTAGTCGCCATCGGTTTCACTCAGTGCCGGGTGGTGGGTATCGCCCCAGGTAATCGATCGTCCGGCCACCTTGCCCTCGTCGAGCACGGCCTTCGTATCGTCGCTGAAGCCGTAGCCCTGCCAGGGCTCAGGTGTGAAGACGGCGATAAGCTTGAGCAGACGCATTGACGGAAGCCCGATCACAAGGACCTGCCCAGACTGGCCGCCCGACGCGAACATCAGGTAATCGTCGAGTCGCCCCGATGGCAGGTACGTGCTCAGCGCGGCCGTGACGTCGTCCGGGCTGAGCTTCCGTCGGGCAATGATCTCTTCGGCCGATGCGGAGATGCCACCACCCGCTACCTTCGTCTCTGTACCACCATTCTCGGAAAGGCGATTGCAGGCACTCAGCAGCGCCGCGCTGGCCGGGAGCGCTAATGCCGCGCCCAGTCCACCGAGGTACGTGCGTCGCCGGAAACGCCGATTGCTCAAGTTCTGGATCTCTTCCCCACGTTCTTCGCTCATGCGTCCCTCTCCTGTCTCGAGAGCATCTACGAGAGACCATCCGCTCTCTCGAGGGTATGATCGCACGTCCGATGACCACTGGCTGTGACCTTTGTCACGCCTGCACTACTGCGTCGCGCCCCGGTCACGTTACTTTGATCTTCCCGACCATGCCCATCGATTCGTGCGGGATGCAGAAATAGGTGTAGTCGCCCGCGACGGTGAACGTCCGTTTGAAGGACTTTCCCGGATCGATCAGCCCGGAGTCCCACGGCTCGGCGCCCGCTGGAAGCACGGCATCGGCCGAGTTCTGCGCCTTGCTGGGATCGTCGGTCACCGTGTGGGGTGATGCGCTCGTGTTCTTCCACTCGACGGTCGTTCCCTTCGCAATCGTGATCGTGTCCGGAACGTACCGGTACTGATCATTCATGGTCACGACCACTGACGCGCCACCCGACGTATCCGATCCCGTCGTGCTGTTGTTGCTCGTCTGGCTGGACGTCTGAGGCGTGGATGGCGCGGCCGCGCCGTTGCTTGCGCACGCGACCAGAGCGGTTCCCGCGGTTGCCACGGCTATCCCGACAATGACCCTGCGCCGCGACAAGCGCGTGCTGTTCAACAGGTTAAGGAATGATGCATTCACCAGGCTTTACCTCGCAGTCGATCTGGCGATGGTTGAACCATCGTCCTGACGGAAAGCATCGCATCTCAGCCGGATTTCAGCCTGAATAACGCTTTGAGCAACCTGAATAATTCCTGAATCTGCGCAATCTGGCGTCTCCCGAGCACCGGCCTTGCATTCTCGTTCCCAACTGTCTACAATCGCGAAGGAAGGCTGGCCCGACAGCACGCGCTCGTTCCCTGAACAGCTTGTCACCGGTCATCCGCCAGAGATTTCACTCCACCTCACCAGCCTTCCGCGACGACCGGGAGAGACGACCGTGGGCGATACGCATTCGACCGAGCGGGGAAGGACGGTCAGCGTCCCGTTGCCCTCGGCGTCGGTTATCCTGCTGCGCCGCGCGACCGTCGGCTTCGAAACCTTCATGGTGCGCCGCGCCACCCAGGCTGCCTCGTTCGCGGACGCCTACGTTTTCCCTGGCGGTGTGGTGCGCCACGACGACTACGGATATCAGCCGCCGGAAGACGTGTTCACCGCAGATCAGGCCCTGGAGGAGCTGACCGCTCGCGGTAGTACACCGCCCGAAAGTGCCGCCCTGGCGCTGGCTCTCTGGCACGCGGCACTGCGTGAGCTCTTTGAGGAGGCCGGTGTGCTCCTGGCTCGCGACACGTCCGGCGCGATGCTTCGGATTCTCGCGGCTGATGCCACGCGATTCGCCGAGCTCCGCCAGGCGCTTCAAGCCGGGCGTCTGACCATGGGCCAGATCCTGGCAGACGAGCGCCTAACCCTCGACTACCGAGCGCTGCGCTATTTCTCGCACTGGATCACGCCGGTGTACGTACCGCGCCGATTCGACACCCGATTCTTCGTTGCCGAGATGCCCGAGGGTCAGACGGCCATCCACTGCCAGATCGAGTCAACCGATGGCATCTGGATTCGGCCTGACGACGCGTTAAGCCGATCTGCACGCGGGCAGTTCAGTATTGTCTTCCCAACTCGAATGCACCTCGAGCGCCTGAGCCAGCATGCAAGTCTGGGCGAGGTGCTGACGTTTGCCGCTCGGAAGCCGATTCGGACGGTAATGCCGACGCGCGCCAGACCCTCTGATCGGGACCCTGTCGTTCTTCCACCTGAGGCGTCGGAATGGTAGTCACACCTGGCGTGTCGCGCGTGCTCGCGCCGAATCCGTCGCTGATGACCGGCCCTGGCACCAATACCTACATCGTCGGAACGGGAGAGGTCGCCATTATCGATCCTGGGCCGGATATTCCCGAGCACGTCGACGCCATCCTCGCGGCTGTCCAGGATGCGCGCAGCACGGTCGTAGCGTCACTCGTCACCCACGCCCACGGCGACCACCTCCCCGCGGCCTACCGCCTCCGCGCGCGCTGCGGGATACCGATCTTTGGTCATCCCGACCTCGCGGACGTCGACCGGGCCCTCGGGGATGGCGACGAGATTCGGATTGGATCCTTCGACCTCGTCGCGCTCGATACCCCTGGACACTCCGACGCCCACCTGTGCTTCTGGAACGAAACGGGGCACCTGCTTTTCTGCGGTGATCTGATCGCGGGCGTGGGCACGGTCGTCCTGGGCGAGACACCTGGCTCGCTGACGCGCTATCGTTCGTCTCTCCGCCGCCTGGAGGCGCTCGGACCCTCGGTCATCCTGCCCGGTCACGGACCACTCGTGCCCGACGGCCTCTCGAAAATCCGCGAGTACCTTGCGCACCGCGCCGAGCGCGATCGGCAGATTGTCGATGTGCTGCGGTCCGGCCCGGCTACGGTCGAGATGCTCGTCCAACGCCTCTACGTGGATACGCCGGCCGCGCTGTATCCAATGGCCGCGCGTAATGTGCGAGCGCACCTCGAATGGTTGGCCGAGGTTCGGCACGTCCAGCGCAATGGCGAAACCTGGAGCCTGTTACCCGACGCGTGATGCTCGAAGCCACTCGATCAATCGGCCGGGGAACGAGCGGGAGTCAGTGCTAGGGGTGCAGGCCGGCCTCTCGCGCGAGTGCATCGAGGAGCGTCGCGGCGCGGTCCGGCGGCCCGGGTGGCATCGAGATCAAAGGTTCGTCGACCCCGAGCGCACGCCATTGTCGTAATATCCTGACCACTTCGCGCGGCGTTCCCACGATTGCCGTGGCATCGAGGAGACGATCGCTGACCGCGTCGAGCGCGCGTTCCCGCCCGTTCTCCCATCCACGAATGATCGCCTCGACCTCTTCGCCAAAGCCGTGACGACGCAGCATCGCCGCGTAAAAGGTACCCATTCGTCCAACGTAAAATGCCACCGGTCCGCGTGCCCGACGGCGGGCAGCCTGCCGCTCCGCATCGTCTGAAACCACCTCGACCGTGATGTACGGCGCGATGCGCACCGCTCCAGCTGAGCGCCCGGCTGCGAGGGAAATCGAATCCAGTCGCTCCCGCAGCGACGGAAAATCACCTACCGGCCAGTAGATCGGTAGGATGCCGTCGGCAATCTCGCCTGCGAGGTCGATGCTTCGCGGCGCCAGCGAGGCCAGGTACGTCGGCACGTGATCCCGAATCGGATGGAATCGGAGGGTAAAACCACGATCCAGGGTGAAGATTTCACCGTGATAGTGGAGCCGCTCCCGCCGCAGAATCAGATTGATGATCTCGACGTACTCGCGGAGGCGTCGCAACGAGCGCGTAAAGGGAACGCCGTGCCAGTGCTCGACGACCTGCGGGCCAGAGGTGCCAAGCCCCAGGATCATTCGTCCCTCTGACCGCTCGTCGAGCGTAGCGGTAGCGCTGGCGATGACGGCAGGTGACCGCGAGTAGACGTTCGCCACGCCCGCGCCGATTTTGATCCGCGTGGTTACGCGCACGAAATCCGCTAACGAGGTAAAAAGCTCATATCCCCAAGCCTCGCCGAGCCACACCGAGTCGAAGCCGAAGTGATCGGCAAGGCGGACCTTCTCGAGAACGTCATTCCAGGCGCCAGGAAACGTCGGGCTGTCCGCGATGAGTCCGATGGGCAGCGGTTCATCGCTCCGCCCGAGTGAAGAATCCAGAGCTTCATCCGTCGTGCGCGCGTGCGCCTCACCCATCGGTCCCTCTCACGACGTGACCGCGGCGAACGCCGCATCGCAGATCTCGAGCGTGCGGTCGACATCGGCATCGGTGTGCGCCAACGAGATATAGAATTTCTCGTTCGGATTCACCAGCAAGCCGCGCTTGAGGCACTCGATACCCCAGCGCAGCCCGAGCTCACGGTCGTGAGCCTGGAGATCCATCCAGCTCTTGACGTCATTATTCTCGATGAAGCGAATGCCGAACACTGCGTCTTCGCCTAACGCCAGTGTCGGGAGTCCGTGACGACGCCCAGACTCGACGATTCCAGCCCGAAGACGGCTTCCGATGCGGTGCAGGTACTCATACGTACCCGGTTGCGCGAGGACGTTGAGTGCAGCAAGCCCAGCCACCGCGCTCACCGGGTTCCCATTGAGCGTGCCGCTGGCCCAGGCAAGCTCGTGCCGGGGGTGCCGGCGACCGTCAAGGGCACTCATGATCGCCGCGCGACCGACGATACAGGCCATCGGAAAGCCGCCAGCCATTGCCTTACCATACGTCGCCAGGTCGGGTACAACTCCGTAGCACTCCTGTGCGCCGCCCCAGGCAATTCGAAACCCCGTGACCACCTCGTCGAAGATGAGCACCACCCCGTGGCGACGCGTCACCTCACGCACGGCCTCCAGGAACCCTGGCCGTGGCTTGAGGACCCGCTGGAGTGGCTCGACAATGACCGCTGCCAGCTCGTTCGCGTGACGTTCGATCAGCTCGACCGCGCGTTCGGCGTCGTTGAACGGCGCGACCAGAACTTCGGACCCAATGATCGCCGGGATGCCCGCCGAGTCCGGTCGCGCCCGGGGGTAGTCGCTGGGCTCGGTCGGAACTGTTCCCCAGAGGGCATAGTCGTGCATCCCGTGCCACGCACCTTCGAACTTGAGGATTTTCGAGCGCCCGGTGTGCGCGCGGGCGACTCGCAGTGCGAAGAAGGTTGCCTCGGTTCCGGAGCCTGTGAAATGAACCTGCTCACCACACGGGATGGCTTCGACCAGGCGCTCGGCGAGGCGGATCGCGTGCTCGTTCAGAAAATAGTAGGTCGTTCCCTTGCTGAGCTGCGCCGTGACGGCTTCGGTGATCGCCGGATGGGCGTGGCCGAGAAGATCGGGGCCCGACCCGAGGTGATAGTCGATGTAATCGCGTCCGGCAACGTCGGTCACGTGGCTGCCCTTCCCGGCGGCAATCACCAGGTTGACCTCGTCAGGAAGGTTAAACAGCCCCAGTCCTCCGCCCGCGAGTACTCGACCGGCCCGCGCAAGCAGATCGTGCTGCTGCTCGATGCCGGGGATTGACGTCAGGCTCATGTCTGCCACTCCTTCGCGTTCATTATCTCTCCTCGCCGACACCTGACTATCGCCGCTGTGAAGCTTCATCGGGCGAGGGGCGCAGCGTGCGGGACCCGCGGTCGGCGATCAGATTACCACGGTAGGCCGAGCTGAAATCCAATCTGACGTACGAGGCCTGGGACCAGCCCTGGATAGGCTACCTCGATCAGCGCTGCGACGATCAGAAGCACAACGATCATTGTCAAACGGTCCATCCCGTTTCGCACGCGATTTCCTCCCACTATCCGACGAAGCTCACTCGCCTCCGCCCAGCAGATGGCGACCTGATCCCTGCCAGACTGCTCGAATCGTCGCGGTCGGTCCGCTCGCTAGACCCCGATCAGTCGGAGAACCCAGTGTATCGTGCTTTCGATCTGCGTGGCGATCGCGGTCAAAGCGCTGAACATCGCCACCAGGAGTCCATATTCGACAACGCTCTGACCGGAATCACCGCGTGCACGATGGCTCCTGTGCACCTATCTTCCTCCCGCGCGCAACCATCACGAGCCTCGACCGTGAGGGCAAGGACGAGCCAGTGAAGTAGCGCGACCGATGCCCGCAGAATAGCGATTTCTCACGAAATCGCAAGAGGAGAATTCCTGAGAGTCCCCACCTGGGTACGCGAGCAGTCCGACGGCTTCGTGTCTCGTCACGACTTGTTCATGGAACACGGCACGTGGTTCACGCTTCGTTCACGACGCAGGTGGGACGATGTACCACGTAACCGGCCTGCCTCGATCAACGGCGATCGAGGCAGACCGCTTCAATGAGAAGCTGACCACCGCTTCCCCCAGCCCTGGCCGTCGGGGTTCCAGCCGCCCTGACGGCCTCTTATTGGCCGTTCCAGTGCTATCCCCGTCGGCACGCTCCGCGCTCCCGCCGGTCTTCGAGCGGATGGAAGGTACAGGGTCGAGGGTGTTGTCGTGAATGCCGCGACCGCGTACGCCAGGGCAAAGAAGAACGCCGAGACCGAGCATCGGACGGTCTCGGCGTCGTAGGAGCTAGACAGTTAATCTGGATCGCGTATCTGGACGACTCACCATGAGAAACGTCGCCGGTGGCCTGGCGTTACACGTCTGCTCGCCCAGGTTGGTCTCATTTCGGCATGTCAGCCAGTGCGATGTACATCGGACGTGGAGCAAACCCCGGATCGAGAATGCCGAAGATAGCCTGCTCATTGTTATGCGGGTCCAGAAACGTGCGGAAGTTCAGATTCCAGATGAAGATTGCGCCGACCCACGGCCGACTCGCTCGAATGCTCTGGATGCTTTGAACGAGAAAGCTCGCTACCTGCTGCTCGCTTAGCTGCGTCGTCCACTCGAAGCCCGCCGGTACCGGAGGCGTCGTCGATGCCCACTCATATTCTGTGATCCACATCTGACGGCCATCGTGATTCGCCACCATGACGTCGTGGAGCTGATCGATGCGGCGGAAGTAGAAGCTCGGATGATTCTTGAATCCGACCGTGTTGACGGTGTGGATGTTGACGAAGTCTCCCGGGGCATTGTTGAAGCCCGACATGTGGGCGCCGACCGCGTCCGCCAGTCCAGGGAAGGCACCGCCGCGCGCGGTGTACATCCCGCGCAGATAGGCGACGTCGTCGACGGCGACGATTCCATCGTTGACACCTGTCGGCGTGAGTGCTCCGGACACCACGATCGCAGCGGGGTCGGCTTGCTTGATACGCGCGTGCGCGACCGCCAGCAGATCAAGGTAGAGTCCGGGATCCAGGGGACGTCCGGCCCATTCACGACTCAAATTCTCCTCATTCCAGATCTCATAGGCGCGCACCCGCCCGCGGTAGCGACTGGCCAGCGCGAATACAAAGTTGCCGAATGCATTGAAATCGTCGGGCGGGCCGTTGGTCAGGTGATCGGCGCGCGCCCACGAAGGCGATGAAACTATGCTGAAGAGAACCGGCGTCTGATTCGCGTTTGCAGTCGCCACGATACCGTCGAGAATCCCAAACTGAATGTTTCCCGGCGATGGCTCGAAGTCGGCCCAGCGAACCTGCTGTTTCAGCCAGCGGAACCCCGCGCCATACAGGTCGGCGATGATGAGGTCCTGTGGCTGACCAATCATCTGTGCCTGCATTCCAAAACGAATGCCGGTTGAGCCGACTTCGGGCGGAGTTGGCGCCTGTGGGATGAAGGCATTGCTCATGTCGGTTCCCGGGAGCTCGGCCGGGCGATTCAGCCCGAGAGGGCGCGCGTTATTGAACTGACGCAAGAACCGACTCCCGGCGACCTGGGCTTCCAGGTCCGGCGGCAGGTTCTGGCCGGTGATGACCGACTTGAAGAAGTCGCCGATGAGCAAACCCTGGGTTAGCCCGGTCGTCGCATCGAAGTGCATGATTCCACGCTGGAAGCGGAGGTAGATGAAGTTTGCATTGTTCGGATCGGCGCGTGGTGCGCTCGTCGGCAGTCCCCACATCTCCAGGTCGAAGCCGGAGAGCAGACGCGGATCTCCTCCGACGGAGGGGAAAGCATCGCGCATCGTTACCGTGTTCTGAAACGTCGTGAAGAACTGCACCGATCGATTGTTGAACACCTGCGGCGCGTGCGCCCGGACGAAAGCGATCGCCGCCGTGGAGTAATTCGGGGATCCCGGGACTGGTGCCTGGGCCACCAGCGCCGGGTCAAAGGGGGGGAGCGTCGCTCCATTGACTGCGTTGAGCGGCAGCAGGCCGGGATCGAGGACGTTCAGAAGTCCCACCGAGCCATTCGGCTGGATCTGCATGATCCGCCGCTGAAAGAACTGGACCTGGGTTCCGAGAAGGGTGAACGAGCGAGAGATAGGATAGCCAAATGTCCTGAGCCCACCGCGCTTGCTGAAGAAGTCGAAGAAGCGATCGTCAGAGATGCGATAGCCAGTCTGCGGGAAGAACCGAACGCCGATCTGCGCCGAACCCGTCCCTTGATCCAGCTGCTGACCGCTGGGGACGAAGTCATTCGCAGCGTGTACGGTCGGGACAGTATCGATATTGAACACAAGCAAGCACGTGAGCAGGATGACGACCATCGGGACGCGAGACGGTGACCTGGAGGCCGTACTTCTGATCCGTGCGCGTCGCATCACCTCACCTCGCCAGACCTGTGCGACCACGACGTCCTTGGTGCCGGCCGACGTCACCCGTGTCAGTACGTGGAGCAAGCGACCAGATCGGCCGCGGTTGACAGCAGACACCGCTGAGCCGTGGCGATGATAACCCGAGATGACTGCAAGATATGTGCCTGGCGCACGGTAGCACGGTCGTTTGAGCAGCACGATTACCCGGAGCGGTCGGCTCTCCCGGGGTCGAGCCTATCCGTGGATTTCGCCACGGGCGATCGCGATCAGATCATCAACCATCGTCTCGATCGTATAGGCCGGCTGCCATCCGAGCTCGCGCCTCGCAGCGTCGATACTCAGCTGCCAGTCACGAGAGATTCGACTGACCGGCGCAAGCCCAGGATCGGGATTGAAGCTCAGCTGGGCATCGGGCACTCTGCGGCGCACGATGTCGATCAGGCCTTGCGCCGTCACCAAACCGGTGCTGATGTGATAGATGCGCTGCGGGGCCGATGGCACCGTGGCAAGCGTGGCCAACGCACGCGCGGCGTCCTTGGCATAGCAGACCGGCGTACCAGCCTCCGGATCCACGTCGATCTCATATGGCTGGCCCAGCGCTGCGCGCTCGATGATGAGCGATGTGTACATCGTGGCGGAGCCAGACGCCGCATTTCGGGCAGGTCCAACGATCGCCGCCAGTCGAGCGGCGCGGAAATCCAGCCCGAATCGCCTCTGGTAGTACAGCCCGAGCTGCTCGGCCATGAGTTTGCTCATCCCGTACCAGGTCAGCGGGAGCGCGGGCGTTGCTTCGGTCATTGGCTGGGATACGTCTGGCCCGTAGACCGAGATCGTGCTTGCAAAGACCACACGCGGGATTTCGCAGAGTCGGGCGGCCTCCAGCACGTTGTGCGTGCCACCGAGGTTGACACGCATTCCCAGGTCAGGATCTCGCTCGCATCCCATCGTCACGATCCCGGCCAGATGAATGATTGCGCTGAAGGCGTTGCTTCGCGCTGCCGCGATAACTGCCTCGCGATCGGTGATGTCACCTTGCACAAAACGCGCTGAGGAAGGAAGCACAGGTCTCCCCGACGGGTCGGGAGGAAGTCGATCAAAGGAGACGACGTCGATCTGGTGAGCTAGCAGCTCGTGTGCCAGCCAGCGGCCAATGTAACCGTTTCCGCCGGTTACGAGAATCGCCATGGTTTTGTTCCCTCGCTCGTGATTTGGTGATCGCTCCGAAGATGGATCGTCAGGATCTGGCCTGATTATAGGTGCTTCGACAGCGCGTGGCCAACGTAATTCCCCGGATGCTGAGGACGATCGTGCCCGGGGCTCGGTCGAGGAGGTGACGAAATCCTTCCCGACACGATAACAGCCCGTGAACGTCCGCAACGTTGAACCGATAGCGGTGTTATCAGCAGCGGGGCGACTAGGCCGGACGGGATACGCGCCGGAGACCGTGGCCGTCACCAGCGAAGTGATCCGCGCGTATCGTTCCAGCAGTACAAGGCAAAATGTGCCTCGCCAGCAGCGTGAGTCAGCCGGGAGCGGGTAAGGGCATCGAGAGTGAAGACATGCCAGCTATCTCTCAACGAAGCTTCCTCATCCTCCTCGGAGCCGTAAGGTGAACGTCACGATCTCTGGTGCTCATCTCAACCTTTCCTCAACCTCATCTCAACCGTATCCTGACCCGCAGCGCGTATTGTACAGTAGACCGAACGGCGCAGGCTGAAAGTACTAATACAATCGCCCGGCATCGCGGGTGGTTCGCTATACTAGGTAGGTAGTCGAGCGGTGGATGTGGTGTGGTACCTACGGAAACCAGCGGTGAGCTGGCGCGGTCAGGAGCCCCCCCCGAGAGGTGCGGACATTCGATGCGGATACCCAATGAGGGACAACGACCCGCGCCGGAGAGGGTAACCACCCGGCGGCTCGTCGCGCTCCGAGCTGCGGATGGGGCGTCGACGCGCGGAACCGGGCAAGGTCTACGCGTCACCAATACGCCTGTCCGGGTGGTTCAGCACAGCTACGCGGCGCTACTCAACCAAGCAGCAGACGCTTCCTCGGTCCTGGGACGGCTGCGACGGCTGTTCCGACAGCATGGACAGTCAGCAGCGCACGACGGGACACCCGTGCAGCGCATCTTCACGCTGGTACGTCAGACGCTTCAGACCGCCGTCGGCGAAGGGATGTCCGATCCTGCCGTTGCAGCGGCGAGCGAAGTCATTCTCCAGGCGACCGAAGCGGCGATGATTGGCTATCTCCAGGAGCAGATGCGTCGAGACGGTCTGGACGACCGAGTCCGCGACGACGCCCTCAAGCTGCTGGAAGAAGAACGTAATCGTCTTGCCCGTGAGCTGCACGATGAAACGGGACAGATCCTCACCGCCACTCTCTTCAAGATCGATACGTGCATCAACGACCTTCCCGGGGATCGCGCTGCGATCGCATCGCAGCTCAAGGATATCCGTCAGACGCTGCTGTCGGCGACCCGTGATCTGCATCGCCTGGTTTACAGTCTCCGTCCTCCCATGCTGAGCGAGCTTGGCCTGATTCCTACGTTGCACTGGCTGGCACGGCAGTTCGAAACGCAGTACCGCATTTCCACGCGCCTGCAAGTGCCAGAGGTATGCCGGCTCCCCGAGGCCATCGAGATGGCCATTTTTCGCATCGTACAGGAAGCTCTGACCAACGTCGCGCGGCATGCCAGGGCCCGAACCGTCTCTATCGAGCTGACTCTCGAGCCCCGCAGAGTGATCTGCATGGTCAATGATGACGGGCGGGGCTTCGATCCGGATGCTGTGCTGCAGGCAGAGTCTCCACGCCTGGGGCTGCTCGGAATGCGCGAGCGGGCCCGCCAGCTTGGAGGGACGCTTGTCATTACCTCGGCCGTAGAACGCGGAACGATCGTCCGAGCAACTTTTCCGTATGCCGGAGGAAGAAGTGGCTAGTATTCGAGTGCTCCTTGTCGATGATCACACTATTCTTCGTCAGGGGGTCAAGGCACTCCTCGAGCGCGAGTCTGACATTCAGATTGTCGGAGAGGCGGCCGACGGGCTGCAAGCCGTTCGCCTGGCCAAGCAGCTTCAGCCCGACGTCGTCGTCATGGATGCGCAGATGCCAGGACTATCCGGCACGCAGGCTACGAAAACTATTCGGCAGGCCTGCCCGCGTACCGAGGTGCTGGTTCTCACGATGCACGATAGCAGCTACACCGTCTTCGGTATGCTGAAAGCCGGGGCACGCGGCTATCTGCTGAAGGAATCGGCGAGCACCGACCTTGCCGATGCGATTCGCGCGGTGCACCGCGGGCAATCAGTCTTGCACCCAGCCGTGGCCCGGATGGTGGTGGAGCAGATCAATCAAGCCGAGCTCCCCGTGACCCAGGACGACGAGCTGACGCTGCGCGAGCGTGAAATCTTTGAACTGATCGCGGTTGGCAAAACGAGCCGCGAGATCGCCGAGAAGCTTGGTCTGAGTGCCAAGACCGTGGATAACTGTCGCGCGCACATCCTTCAGAAGCTACACGCCCGTAACAAAGCGGAAGCAATTACCATCGGACTCCAGCGCGGTCTGCTCCAGGTTGCTGCTCCCTGAGCTCAGGTGCCGTCGCCCTCGCGGTCAGCACGACGACGCAGCATCAGCAGCCTCCGGCGGGCTTGCTTCCCCGGCATTGCTTCGAGCGGGCTCGCCAGCAACTGGCGGTGCGTTTTCAGGCCGTCGCCGTGTCGTACGCGCTTCTCCGCGTCCCGGCCAGTGCGCAGAAAACCAGTGCGATACCCGTAGCGAGGAAGAGCTCCTGCTGGATCACCACGAATGGCGTTGCGGCTAGAGCCAGGACGCCGCCGACGAGCGCCAGGAGTCGGCTGTTCGGGGCTGCATCGGCCAATCGGAACGCCAGCCGCACGTACCAGAGCGAGATCAGCACTGGCACGACAGCGACGATGTTGAAGGTGGGCGCGACCGGGCGGAAGAGATCCCCGGGAACCGAGACGAGGATTTCTGGCAAAGAGAAAGAGGGCAACAGCGTCGCCGTGCTTCCCACACCCACGACACGTAACGCAGCCGTGATTGCCTCACCCGCGAACAAGACGCCAAGACCAAAGCTAGGGATGCTGGCCACCTCCAGCAAGATCCGGCGCACCCGGTCGAGTCTTACTACTCCGCCTGGAATCCCGCTTTCTGCATCGCGCGTTCCGGCGTCATGATCGCCGGCTCGATCGCGCGACCTCGCGACCATCTGCTCCCGCTCTTTGCGGCGTCGCGCAAGCTCCAGATCGGCACGCGACTGAGGGTCGTCGGGATTCAGCCGAATCATCTCTTCCAGGCAGGCGATCACCTCATCGATCGTTTCGCCGGTCCGCGCCCGCCAGTACCACGCGATCTGGCTTGCTGGTGCATGCTCGGTCGCCAGCACAAAACAGCGATGTGCTCCCTCCTCGTCTCCAGCACGCAGCGCCTTCAGGCCGTCGAGGACAAAAAACTCCTCGCCTGCAAGCAGCACTTGCTCGATCGACGGGGCAAGACGGCCACATTGCTGACAGAATGTCAGGCCCGCACTGTTTGTCGCATAACACTCGGGGCACTCCCAGCTAATCGCCGGGCGCCAGCTCGGGCCCGTAGCCCCGATCCCACCTTCGACCGCATCCGCGCCGGCACTGCTTCCGTGCGTACCTTCTGCGCGCCCCGATCTGGTAGGCTCGCTCGAATCGGAAGACTCGGCGCGGGACCGTCTCGCGGGCATTCCAGCTCCCCCCTTTCCCCACAGCGCCTTGGACGCTCAATCAGGATCCTGGTGTCACACCCGGGCAGTCCGTCACGGCGTCGGCCCGGGCCATCGCCGGATCGTCCGGTGGCTTTTTAATGTCGCTGTCCAGCCGGCCGCGTCATCCGCTCAGGGACGCCCGAGCGCCCCACACCGGGATGCGTCCAATGGCACCTATGACGATGAGCGAGCGCATCGGTCAGTCTCACGGCATTGGCGCGTGCTGGAAGAATGCGATGAGGCGCAGTACCGCCGGACCCAGGATCACGATAATAAGAGCGGGGAAGATCAGCGTAATCAGAGGAAAGAGCATCTTTACCGGCAGCTTGGCCGCTTCCTCCTCGGCACGCTGTCGTCGCCGCACCCGCATCGCATCCGCCTGGACGCGCAGCGTCTGCGCAATGCTCACCCCGAGGTTATCGGCCTGCAGGATCGCCGCGATGAACGCCTGCAAATCGCTGACGCCTGCGCGGCGGCCGAGATCACGCAGCGCATCGCGGCGCGGTCGTCCCAATGAGATCTCCCGCAGCGTTCGGTCGAACTCGTCCGCGAGGGGCCCCTTGAGCTTCTGAGTTACGTTTGCCAGCGCTGCCTCGAGCGCGTTACCTGCCTCCACGCAGACCACGATCAGATCCACCGCGTCCGGTAGAGCGCGCACGATGATGCGCTGACGCGCGCTGATCTTCCGACTCAGCCAGAACTCGGGGAGCCACCAGCCCAGGAAGCCGAGGACGATGAGCAGTGCGAAGGTGCGCAGATCGATGCGTCCCGCCAGAATCGACGGTCCCACCAGGATCGTTGGAAGTAGCAGCAGCCCGCCAAGCTTGATCAGAACGAACGTGTTGGCGCTCATGCCGGATGGACTGCCGGCCATCACCAGCCGCTGACGGACACGGTCCCCCAGACTCTGCGGCGACAGTCGACCGATCAGTCCGGCGATGTTGCCCAGCAGAGGTGCAACCACCCGGTCAGCAAACGGCGCCGAGAGGTCGCGCCCGGCCACGTTATAGCCGTACGCCTTCAACCGCGCTTGCACCACGGTTTCGGTTGGAGCACTGAGGGCAAGGGCGAGGAGGACAATCGTCCCGAAAACAAGAAGCGGAAGGATTATTAGCGGCATCCTTTACCCTCCCCCTTCAGACGTCGATCTTGGCCAATCGGTTCATGACGACAAACCCGAGTACCTGGAACGCGAAGGCAACGCCTAGCATGAGCCGACCCAGCGTCGCCTCGAGAAATGGCCGATGATACGAAGGAGTGATCAAGGACAAAACAAGCAGCAAGAAAAGCGGAAGAAGTCCGACGATGATTGCCGACAGGCGCTGCTGCGCGGTAAGGACCTGCACCTGGCGGAGCAGACGTAGGCGTTCACGGATCGTGTAGGCGATGTTCTCGAGCACCTCGGAAAGGTTTCCGCCGGTTTGCCGCTGGATAATCATCGCCGTCACGACCAGGTATAGGTCATAGCTCTTGATCCGCTTCGTGAGATTACCGAGCGCCTCATCAAGCCCGGCACCGACACTCACCTCGGCGACCACCTGCCCGAACTCCTCGCTTACCGGTGCCGGAAGCTCACGCGCGACGAGGTCGATTGCCTGGAGAAAGCTCGAGCCTGATCGCAACGCATTCGCCATCATCGTCAGCGCATCAACCAGCTGATCGTTGAACTTGTTTACTCGCTGCTGCTGACGCCACACCACGTACATCTTCGGGACATAGAATCCGAGGATCGCGACAGGAATAGCGATCAGCCACGTCAGCCCGGCGAGGACAATCACCGCCCCGGCGCCGATCGCGACGAGCCATCGCAGCAGGAGATATTCGCCGACGCGCAGCGGAATCCCCGCGGCCACCAGATCGACTGCCCACTTCTCGGCGTACGAGCTTCCGCTGAGAATCGATTGGAATAGCGGAATCCCGCTAAGCTCGCGCTGCTTCAGAATCGTTCCAGCATTCGTACTCGTGCCGAACGACACTCCGGTCTCTTGTCCGTATCCCGAGAGCCGCTCCTGAAGCGTGTCCCTTTCCGCGCCGAACATGTTGTAGACGGCCAGAACCAGTCCGACGGCAGCGAGGAACGCGACGATCGGCAGGACGAGCCCTAAGGTTTCCATTGCGTCTCTCCTGCTCGATGAGCAAAGATATCAGGCGGCAGGATGATCCCTTCCTGCTCGAATCGGTCGACGCAGCGCGGCCGCAGACCCGTCGCGTGCATTCGCCCCTTGACCCGGCCGTCACGCTCGACCCCGAGCTGACGAAAGAGGAAGATATCCTGCATCGTGATCGTGTCCCCCTCCATGCCGACGACCTCGCTGACGTGGGTTACACGCCGGCTCCCATCACGCAGGCGACTGAGGTGGACGACCATGTTGATGGCCGACGCGACCTGCTCGCGAATCGCTCGGACGGGAAGCTCGAGGTTTGCCATGAGGACCATGTTCTCGATGCGTGCGAGGGCGTCGCGCGGCGAGTTGGCGTGTACCGTCGTCAAGCTGCCGTCGTGGCCGGTATTCATCGCCTGCAGCATATCAAACGCCTCTCCGGCTCGCACCTCGCCGACGATGATTCGGTCTGGCCGCATGCGCAGGGCATTCTTCACCAACGCGCGCTGGGTGACCTCTCCGCGTCCCTCGATATTCGCAGGTCGGGTCTCCAGCCGAACCACGTGCGGCTGCCGAAGCTGAAGCTCGCACGGGTCCTCAATCGTAATGATCCGCTCGCGCGGCGGGATAAAGGCACTGAGCACGTTCAAGAGTGTCGTCTTCCCCGAGCCAGTACCTCCCGAGATCACCGTGTTGATGCGCGCTTCGACACACGCCTTCAAGAAGGTCGCGATCTCCGGCGTCAACGTCCCGAGCTCGATCAGGTTCTCGATCGTCAAAGGATCACGGGAAAACTTTCGGATCGTAATTGTCGGGCTATCGACGGCCAAGGGCGGAATAATCGCGTTGACGCGCGATCCATCTGGCAGGCGCGCGTCAACCATCGGACTCGCTTC
Organism: Chloroflexota bacterium; assembly: GCA_902810745.1. GTDB lineage: Bacteria > Chloroflexota > UBA6077 > FW602-bin22 > CADDYW01 > CADDYW01. Next base: position 51,729 of record CADDYW010000019.1, read on the forward strand.
GTCGATCCGGCGGCCCAGCGGGCTGATGATCTTGTCGATAATGCGCATGATGTGTGCTTCGTCACGGAACGTAACGTCGCTCAGGTACAGGATGCCCTTCCGCTCGAAGTACACCCGGCGCGGAGAGTTCACCATCACCTCGGTCACGGTAGGGTCAGCCAGCAATCGCTCGAGCGGCCCCAGTCCGAGCACCTCATCGGCGATCTCGCGAACCAGGCGCACCCTCTCCTGTCGGCTGAGTGGCGTCTCCTGCCCGGCCAGCAGCGTCATCGCCGCCTCTTCAATCGCCCTTCGGAGCTGAGGCCCCTGACGTTGCTGGACCTTTTCCAGATCGAGGTCGCGGAGCAGCTGCTCGTGAATGCGGAACTTTACCTCCGCGAACGGGTCTTCCGGGGCCGCGCTCCCCGAATCGACAATCGGCAGGACCGTCTCCCCCTGGCCGACCTCCCCTACGCCCTTCCCATTCGTCGTCATCGCACTTCCGCGCTTACCTGGCCAGATCATCGTGCCTCCTCCCCTTGACGCACCAGTGCGCATCAGCCTCGCCGGTGAGATTATCTCTATCGCTGCCAGAGCAGGCCGAGTAGACCTCGACTCGGCTGATTCAGACCGCAGATTGCGCGAGCAAGCTCGGTCATATTGCGACTGAATCGTGCGTTCGGCCGCGCTTCCACGCACGGCCGCCCCTGCTTGACCGACTCGGCCACCGTGACGTCATACGGTATCTTCCAGAAAATGGGATAGTCGAGTGTACTTTCCATGTCGCTGAGCATCACGCCGTTGTGAGTGTAGGGATAGTTGACAACGAGCTTGATTCGCTCCTCTGGGAAGTTCCAGGCCCGGAGCAGGAGCCCCAGTGAAATCTTGGTGCGTTTCAGCGACGGTAGCTCCGGCGTGGTCAGGAGCAAGATCAGCGTAGCCTTCTGCAAAGCGGTCAGGTTGATGTCATTCAACGCGGGCGCGGTGTCGACCACGACGTAATCGAACGTCCGCATCAAAGCATCGAGGACCTGGCCAATCTGAGCCGCGGTGATCTCGGCGCTTTCCTCGGGAGCGGCGGGCGCGGGCAGTACCCGAATCCCGGTCCGGTCGGTATAAAGAAGGCTTTGAAGAAACTCCGGCTCGAGCCGGTCTGCGCTGAACGCCGCATCGACGACACTGCGCTCGGGAACGACGCTGAGCATCAATGCAATATCGCCCATCTGGACATCCAGGTCGACGATCGCAACCCGCTGCTTGCTCTCGAACGCGATGGCGGTCGCCAGATTCACCGCGAGAGTGGTCTTTCCGATTCCCCCTTTTCCACCAAACAGCACGAGCAGGTCCCCGGTCCCGAGTCCGCTTTGCTGTCCCGGCTCGCTGAGTGTCTGTTTCTTCTGTTCGGCCTCGTAGACGGCGGTGACCGCGCGCTGCAGCTCCTCGGCACTGACCGGCTTCGTGAGAAAATCTCGCGCCCCGGTCCGCATGGCCTTCCGCATCACTTCACGGTCGGCCAGCGACGACACGGCGACGATTCCAACCAAAGGCAAGGCGACGTTCAGAATTTCCAGCGTTCGGAGCGGCCGCGCGATTGGCTCTTCGAGGCTCAGGACGATAACGTCGGGCTTGACCTCCTGAGCGATCGTCACCGACTCGGTGCCAAACCCGGCTTCGGCGACAACGCTGATGGCGTCACCGCGCAGTAGCCGGGATAGTTCGGCGCGGTTCTTCCCCTCCTCGATCAAGAGAACCCGAATCTCGCTGGCCATTCTCCCTTTTCCTCCGGATCTACTCGCTGGACGTGGCTCTCTCAGGGACCATTCGAATTCGGTGCGATGATCCAACCGGCCGCGACGAATCCAGTCCTCCCGTCAGCAAGCTTGATCTTGAACCAATCTTTCTCCTGGCCGAGGATCGGGACCTCGGTTCCGTAGGGGAGCTGCTGGATCACGCTCGACGAGATGTCGGGACCACTCCGAACGTTCGCAGCGTCCACCGAGATCACTGCCGTGTTCGCCGGTAGAACCGTGACCAAGGTCGTCCCTTCGTTGTCCTGGAGCACCTTCTCGGGCTCCTCGATCAGCCCAGCCCAGAAGTTCGTCGGCTTGATATCGTAGGTGAGCTTAATATACCCCACCACGGTCGTGCTGGCACCGGGGGCGAGGTCCCCGCCAAAGCCCCAGCGATACGGGAATGGTGCTGACGCCTGGCCGTCAAAGTTAATCCCAACGCGAAACTTGCCGTCTTCCGACGGAAACTTCTGCGAGTAATAGGTCTGGCCTTGCACGTAGGTAAACTTTGGATCCGGCCCCTGCGAGTGAATAGGCTTATCCGACGTGTTCTTCACGGTGATCTCCACCGTGAGTGTATCGCCTGGCTTCGCGTTGGTTGGGAAGATGCGGACGCTGGTGATCAATGCCGTTGGCTTCTGAATCGGACCCTGCAATGTGCTGAGCGTCGCCTCGGGAATCTCGACGACCGACATATCCTTGGCCGGCCGGAGTGCGAGACGGAATGTTCCCCGCGCCTCGGCAAGCGCCACCCGCTCGGCCTGCTCTGGCGTTACGGCGATAGTCACGGTCTTGGCATCCGGCTGCGGCTTCAACACAACCGGCGTCGGCGACACGACCGGACCGGTCGGCGTCGCACTCGCGGCTCCCCCGGCTCCAGGAATGGATTGACCGAGCACCGAGCTTCCGTTGCTCGGCGCCGCGTTCGCCGCTTCCTGCTCGGCCTGCCCTTCGAAGGTCTGCGCGACCGCCAGCACCTCGACGTTCTGGAGCAGAAGGAAGGACTCATCCTTCCCCATTGTTCCCTTGTCGAAGGTCGCGATGATGTCGACGTGATCTCCGGGCTGCAGCAGCCCACCCGCGCCGATCAGCTGACTCACGTTGATCGCGATGGCGCGCATGCCGGCGGGAATCACGTAGGCGAGGCCCTGATCCTTGTGCTCGACCGTGAACTTGCTGGGTAGAATCTGCTCACCCGAGCTGAGCGGATACTGGACCACCTTGCCGGTCGCGTCCTCGACCCTGGTGAGAGCATTGGGAAGCCGCGCCTGCTGTGGCATCTGCACGACCTTCACCAGGGCGGGCGTCAACGTGGTATGCGCCGGAATGTCCTGCGCCGCCACGAGTACCGGAACCTGCACGATCTTGTTCTTCTCGGCCTGCTCCTGCACCTGCCTCTGGAGCTGCTGCGTGTAGTTCCAGACCAGCAGCGCGGCAATCAGTCCCAGGATCAGTGCGAACAGAACACCAAGCTTGCGGCGCCCGAACATCGTCGTATTGTCTCCTTCCTAACTGTCGCGCGACCAGCGCACCGCTTCAAAGCCCCTCGGGACTACACCAACTCTACCGCCAGAGCACCACCCCGGTCTGCCCCGTGGATCCGAACGGCACGTTCAAGTTGAAGGGCAGCATCCCGTCGGACGTACGTGGAATGCACCCGTCCTTGGTATCGACGAAGAACCCACTCACGTTCTGCTGGTTCCCACCCCCGGGGCCAGGCGCGTAGCCTGAGATGTAGAAGCACGCGTACCCTTTGATGTTGACCGTCTTACTCCCCGTTGGCCACGACGTCGCGTCGATCAGCGGGATAATACCAACACGCGGACACTCGGTAAACTTGTAGCAGACGCGTCCATCGGGCGTCACCGGCTGGTAGGGATCACACGTGGGCGAGCTACAGCCGGTACTCCCGCCCTGCCCCGGCGACGAGACGTAATGCTGGGGGTCGTCGCAGTTCTGTCCTGATTGCGTAAGAACCGGCGTATTGCCCTGGAGTGTGAACACTCCGTCGCAGAGGTACTGGGCATCTTCGCTAAAGAGCTGCTGCACCGAACTTGACGTGCCGTTCGGCATGTTTCCGGGGTTGGTCTGGAACCACGCCGTACTCGTCGGCACGGCCCCCCGGAAGCCATTGGCAACTGTGATATCATAGCAGCTCGCCGAGTTTCCACTGCCCTGACCGTTGCAGTCCGGGTTGTTCGGGTAGGTTACTGGTCCGAAGTTGCCAATGTTGTTTCCATGAGCGTCAGTCTTGACCTCGCACCCGAACGAACCATCCGGGTTCTGGGTCGGGGCACAGGTCGTCCCGTAGAGAACGGCAAAAGGCAGCAGGTCGCTACGCTGCGGATTGACTGGCGCGAGGAGAACCGCCGCGGTGCTCACGACGTCGCTGTTACCCGCCCCAACGAAGTAACGCAGGCCAAAGTCCAGATGACGCCGCGCGCTGACGATTACCTTGGGATACGTGTTGCCGCCAACTGCCTCGGCAGTGACCTGCAGCTCGAAGGCCGGTTCCGTCACATTCGCGATCTCCGTCGGATTCACGCCGTTGCTCGCCGCGTAGTTGTAGGCGACCTGGTACACGGTGGCCGTCGTCGCCGGTGACGCACCAAGCATCGACTCCCCCGCGGCGAGGGCCGCTCCATCCACGGCATTCTGCAGAATACGGCGGTTCCAGTAGGCGATGCCCGCGTCGCTCACCATCGCGGTGAACCCCATGAGCACGACAAACATCAATGCCAGCGCAAGAATCGTCTGCCCCTGACTATCCTGGCGGAGCCCACGGATCAGGTCTCGAAGACTCTTCATCGACACGCTCCCTTGAAGCACCCTACCGTCCTACCCGGTACTGGCTACCACTCTACCACAACCGGCACGTCTACAGAAGAGACAAATTCCCCTCTATCAGTACTAAACCGGAAGTCACGTCTTCGGACACGTGGGTAACGTTCCACTTTGCTCGTTCTCAAGTCGCATCCGCGACTCGACGTAGATTGGGATAGGATTCTGCGGGAACATTCGATCGACGAAAGGCGCGACGATCGGCACCTTATACGTCGCGGTGACCCGCAGCGTCTGGACGTTCGGGGTGGTCGTGGTGTCGAGGCACGCTGCCGCGCTCGGCGTGAAGACGTTCGGATTGGTTCCAGCCGCCGCGTTCCGCGCGACCTGAACGACGTCGGAGGCGGTGCAGCTATTCACCTGCCTCCCGTAGCACGGAGCACCCAGCCGCGCGGCCTCGCGCACCGCGTTCGTCGAGACGAGCCAGGCGTTGAAAAGGAACGCCCCCTGCACGATGAAGCCAATGATCATAAAGAACAGCGTGAAGATCAAAGTAAACTCCACGATCGTCGTTCCACGCTGGCCCGAGCGGCCCGACCGGGCGCCGGGCACGAGCGCGGTTCGCGCCACCAACCTCATCGCGACTCTCCTCTACTGCAGGAGCATGGTGGTCGATGCGCTCATCCGATAAGGATCGGAGAGGCCTGGCAGAAAAGGCATAAACACGCGCACGGTACCCCGGACCGTCACGACGACACGCAGCTGCTGGCCGGGTGCGGGCTGGCAGATCGTCGGATCGAGCAGGTCGTTGACGTAGCAGACGCTCACCGAGTCGACTGTCACGTCGCCATTCGGATTGAACGTCAGTCCGTTGAAGGACGTCTGACCGTCAAACGACTTGAGCCGGTTGCCAAAGCCGGTGACCGCGTACTGCTCGACCCGGTTTGTCACCTGAGCTGTCAGGTTGATGTTCGTGTTGGTTGTGTTCGTCGATGCGAAGCGAGCACCTTCACGCGCCGCGTTTGTCACGACGAGCTGCGCGTCGAAGACACGCCCATACTCCCACACTGCCGCGACCACGACCAGCAGAAGCGGAAGGATCAGAATGAACTCCAGGATCGCCTGCCCCTGCTGCGCCCGACGGCTTCTCGTCGCTGTCACCACGCCACGTACGAACTGCCGCATCGTGATCACCTCACCAGTAACGCGACAAGCCCACCCAGCGCCAGGGCAGGCCCGTAGGCAAATCGCATCTTCAGGCTCGCCACTGCCGGAGATCCGTCCGCACCGACTCCGCCACCCTCGAGGACGGCCTCGCTGCGCGACGCGTCCGGCGTGAGCGCTGGCATACCCGCTCCCTCCCCCTCGGCTCCGGCCCGGTAGGCGCGGCTCTCCCGAGCTCGCACCAGCAGCAGGCCCACCGCGACCACCCCGCCAACGATCGCCCCGAACAAGAATGTATACAGCGCGAAGCTCGGCCCGCCCCAGGCGCCTGCCAGCGCCAGGAGTTTCACGTCGCCCGCGCCCAAGCCGCCGAGAACGAAAGGAATCGCCAGGAGCGCAACCCCGGCCGCCCAACCAGTCAGGCTTGATACCGCGCCCTGCTGCTGATGCACCAGGGTGTTGACGGCGAGACCAATCACTGCACCGCCAAGCGTAATCAGATTCGGAATTCGTCTACCTCGAATGTCGGCGATGGCGCCCAGCCCCATCGATGCCACGGCGCCACCCTTCAGCACAATCTCAACGACACTCGCGTCCACGGCGCGTTACCTTGTCCAACCTCACCTGCACTCCCATCAGTCACCAGCAGATTCTCGACGCTACCAGGCGACCGGACGCAGTCAGGCCAGGCTCTCTCTGGTCCTATGCTAGACGTCGCAACCAGCGTGGTCAAGTAGCTAACCGAAAAGGGATGGCACGCTCCACCACGTGCCATCCCCTAGCCTCCAGCCAGGGCGCGGTTACGGGATGCTGCTGGTTAGCGTCCCGACGAAGTTACCGATCGCGCTCCACCAGTTCGCGATGTTGCTTCCGGCGAGCGTCAGCCCGGCGATCGCCGCCACGGCGACCAGGGTCAGGACCAGCGCGTACTCGACGACGTTCTGGCCTTCTTCCT
>CADDYW010000020.1 GCA_902810745.1 Chloroflexota bacterium
CCGAGGGTTTGACGCGCGATCACGGCCAGTGCTATAATTCACAGCAAGCCCCCGTAGCGCAATTGGATAGAGCGTGTGGCTTCGGACCACAAGGTTGCGGGTTCGAGTCCTGCCGGGGGTACCGAGTCGCGTCACGGAGACGCGTTCTGCTAGTTTCTGGTTTTCGCCCTCGCCCGACCGTCTCAGACCATCCGGTCGGATGCGGTCTGCGGCCGTTTGTCTCCACCGTCTGGTTTTCGCGTTCTCACGTTGCCCACACGCCGATGCGTCGGAGCGACCACCCGACCGTCCGACACCACCCGAGACCTTCTCCGTGCCGCTTTCGAACACGGCCCCGATGGCACGACGGATGGCACGTGCCGTGCATTGCCGGGCGGCAGGCAAGAAGCGATGAGCTACCTCTACCTGTATCGCGTGCGCGCGATCTCGCCCCAGTCGGTACCGAGCATCTGTCAGGTTTTTCAGCACACCCTCACTCTGTTTCAGGAACCGGGCTGGCTAGGTGGATCCTGCGTGGTCAATCTGTCCGATGCCTGCGACGTCGTGATCTACGAGAGGTGGGGCAATCTCGCATCCTTGCAAGCCTGGCTGCAGTCGGATGCGCGTCGCCAGGCCCACCAGGATCTGGCGCCATTCGTCGACGGACCGGCGAAAGAGGAAACGTTTGTCGACGTGTAGTCGGAGTATCGCCGCGAAGAGCGTTCGTGCCTCGAGCCGGCGGACCGGACCCTCCGCCTGGCCCAGACCGCAGTTCTTGGAGCACGGGGGGTATGGATGAGCCGACAGCCTCCCGATCCCCTTGCCCCTTGGAGAGGACGAGAGTAAGGGTTGGAGATCACGTGCCGCGCCGTGGATTCACGCCCTCACCCGGGCTCTCTGCCAGCGGGAGAGAGGAAGATAGCCGCCTACCCTCCAGCCCAGCCTTTTTTGTCGGTACTGTAGTATCTTCGCGCGGCAAACGCTTGGGGCCCGTCAAACCCTGACTTCTCCCTCGGTCCTGCACTCGCCGGCCCCGCGAGATAGATCCGACGACGTCTTCCGACCCTGTCCGATGCCGTCCCGCCGTGCTAGCCACGGCAAGCGCCACCGGCTCCGGAGGAAGGCTCGCGGATTCGTGGTGATGGCCGTTGCCAGTGCCCGCAGGAAGCCTCCGACCCGACACAGCAAAAACCAGGGATGCTCGGCTCACGCTGCGGGTGACGACGACGCGTTCACCACCTGGAAACCGTGTTTCACACGGTCGCCCACCCCGCGGAGCGTGACCTCACCGGCTCGAGCACCGCCCTCACGAGCAGGCCCCGCTGACAGGTCGCGCAACCACTGTCAGCGTGATCCGGCTGGAGGCGCAACTCGAAACGCATCGAGCTCATTCACCGCGTCGTCGACAGTCGGGAACCAGCTCGGCGTGGACGGGGAGACAGAATCACACCACGCCTGGTACCCATCGGCGAGCCGGCTTCGCACGACGTAGCGGGTTCCCCCGTGGGGGCACCTGAACCGCGCCCACTCGCCCGAGTCGGACGCTTCGAAGTGGATACCCTTTCGCCTGAGCGCCTCGACAAGGTTACTTCCCATCTCTAAACCTCGTTCTGCGCTAGGTCAAGCAGAAATTGATGGGTGGACGCATTTGGGAAAATTGGCCCTGCGGGCCAATTTTCCCAAATTGCTACCCCTCATATTTCCGTTGGCGGTGCGCTAGCCACCGGTCGCGTGGCCTCGCCTGGATTCATACCAGAGCTTCGGCGTTCCGCGCGATCCCGTCGTTGATCCACCGCAAAGTTCGCATTCCCTCTCGAAGTGCTTCGGCGTCGGCGTCGTCTGACCGCGTCAGCTTTCGGCGGCATCGGCCTCCTTGTGGTGCAGCAAAGAGATGATCACCCAGGAGATGTTAGTGTGAGCTGACCGGAGATTCGCCACCAACGCGCGATCGGCCGATCGGCTGGCCCAAACCGGCAGATCCCTGACCGGGGCGCTGTGTCCAACGGGCGGCCGGAGTAATTCGGAGAGGAGTGGGTGTGTCGACGGAGCTGCTACTCGTCGCGCGAATCCTGCACGTGATCGCGGGCGTGAGCTGGCTCGGCGAGGTGGTTACGATCAACTTCGTGCTGCTCCCGGCTTTGTTCAAGGCGCGGGGTGACGACCGCCTGGTTCTGTTGAGCACGGTTTTCCCGTACGTGTTCCGCCTTGCCACCGCGCTCGGCGGTATCGCGGTGGCAAGCGGCCTTGCGCTCTTTCTCTGGTATACTCGACTCGATCCGCTGGCAGCGCTCCGCAGCCACTGGGGCTGGTATATCCTCATCGGCGGGACACTTGGCGCCCTCCTCTTCGCGTTCCACCTGTTCCAGGAGTCGGGCGCGGAGCGATCCGTCGCCGCGCACCTGGCCTTCGTCCTCGACTCGGACGATACGGGACAGGTCCAGGCGCTCTTGAAGCATCTGGCCTTGTTCCCGCGTCTCGGCATGCTCGTGCTGATCGCCGTGATCATCCTGATGATCAGCGCGGCTCACTTTGCGTGAGTACGGGTCCGGAGCTCGCCACGATTTCGCGACTGCCGACGAGCACAGGGTGTGACAAAAGTCACGGCGGCGACGCGTGTGCAGGAGTATGGTCTTATTGATCGAGAGAACACGAGCTTCATGGCGATGTCGACGCTGAATACGCAGTTCATCTACCGGTCGCACCGGATCAATCCTGACCTGACAATCCAGGACATCATCGACCAGGTACCGGGGGCGCTCCCGTTCCTGATACGTCTTGGATTCGTCCCGCTCGCCGACCCCGTTCTACGCGAGCGATTCGCTCCGAAAGTCACGCTTCGAGAAGCCGCGGAAACGCTGCCGATCAACCTCGAGCGGCTTCTTACGGATCTGGAGCGCCTCTCAGATCGGGAGGGCGCTCCATGAAGGAAAAGACACCGCCACGGGTCCACGCAGGTATGTCCGTTCGAGAGATCCTCACGACGTATCCGTCGGCCGAGGTCATCTTCGAACGCCACGGTCTGCTTGGCTGTGGTGGGCCGAACGGTCCGCGCGAGCCAATTGGCTTCTTCGCGCGCGTGCACCGCGTGGACCCCGAGACGCTTCTCCGTGAGCTGAATGAGCACCTGGCGCAAACAACCGCGCCCGAACCGTCGCGTCCCAGTCAGGCGCAGGCGACAGTCGTCTATCCGATCTTCCTCGCGACCAGCCTGGCGATCGCGATTCTCGCGGGATTCACCACGGGAGTCGTGGCCCTTGCCTCCGCCGCCCTGGGCTGGGTGATTCCTGGTGTGAACTGGCTGCTACTTGTCCAGTCCCACGGGCGCATTCAGCTCTTTGGCTGGGCCGGACTGTTCGTCATCGGGGTCGCCTACCACGTCGTGCCGCGCTTCGTGACCACGCCGATCCCGTATGCGCGCCTCCCCCGCGCAACCTTCTGGCTCCTCCTTGGCGGACTGTCGCTGAGCCTCGCGCAGACCATCACGAGCGGCGACGTTCGGCTATTCCACCTGGTCTTCGTCGTTGGACTCATCGGGCTGGTGCTGGCGGCGATCGTTTACACGTTCGTGCTCACCGGGACGGTCCGCCGGAGCGAGCAGAAGAGATCTCTGCCGATCACGCTGATTCTGACCGGCTCTGTCTGGCTAATCGTCGGTGCGATCCTGGAGACGGTCGCCGGGTGGCAGAGCGTCCCCGGCCAACCGATCCAGCCGTCATTCGAGGAGCCGGCCCTCGAGGCGATTCTCGAGGGCTTCCTGATCGTGACGGCGCTCGGCGTCTCGCTGCGCACCTTGCCGGTGTTTGCCGGGCTCGCGCCGACGCGCGAGCGGATCCTGCCCGCCACGTTTGCCGTGCTCCAGGCAGCCCTGGTTGCCCTGATCGTCGGCGCGCTGCTCGAGGCCAACGCCAGCTCGGCACGCGCCGGGCAGATCTTCGCGAGTGGCGGCGCGCTGATTGTGTTCGTCTCCGTCGCAACCTTCGTCTGGGCGTTACGGCTCTATGAGCCGTCCACGCTGCCCATCGCCGAGATGGGGACTGGCCGTGGGTGGGCACGGGCAATTCGGTTTGCCTACGGCTGGCTGCTCATCGGCCTGGCCGTGCAGGCATTCGCGTCCGTGCGCGCGTTTGTCGTCGGCGCACCCATCCCCTGGGGCACGCTGGGGGCAGCTCGCCACGCGCTGGCGCTCGGCTTCATTACCCTGATGATCGTTGGCATGGCGTCGCGGGTGATCCCGGTCTTCGCGGGCAAGCCACTGTGGAGGGCGTGGCTCGTCGATCTCGCGACCGGTTTGATCGTCGGGAGCGTTGCTCTACGCGTGCCGATCGAGATTGTCGCACCATATGGCAGCGGCCCCCTTGCCGCCATCCCCTTGACGCTCTCCGGCCCCCTGGCGCTGGCGGGTCTGATCGCCTTTGCACTGAACTTCACGGTCACGATGGTGCGTCGGGACCCGGCGAGCCGCGTGCCGAGTCAGGAGCCGTCAGCCACGCCACGACGTCCGCTCGTCGCCGACGATCTGCTCGCCGACGCGCTGCGGGCCCCGGGTGGCCTGAACGCACTCCTCGCCCTGGGGCTGTCGTTCCTCGCCGACCCGGCCCACCGCGCCATCGCGGCGCGCTCGCTGACCATAGCCCAGGCAGCTCGACGGGCCGACAAAGATCCCGACCAGATCCTGGCGCGGCTCAATCAGGCACTGGGGCTGACGCCCGCGACGGCGATCGACCCGGAGCTCACCGTGGCCGAGGTCCTGGCACGCTGGCCGACAACGTTGGAGGTCTTCCTTCGCCACGGGTACACGCCGCTAGCCGACCCGGTCCAGCGAGCACGCCTCGCCCCGACGGTCACCGTCAAGCAAGCTGCCAGCATCCGCGGCGTCGACCTGGCGCGGTTGCTCGCTGATCTGCAAGACGCCGTGGTCGACAACTCTGCCACGCCACAAGCAGCAGGAGGAGCGAAATGAGCTCGTTGCAGCCAGTTGTGACTGCCGAGGACGTGATTCGTGAGCTCACGCAGGTCTACGATCCCGAGATCGGTCTGGACATCGTGAACCTCGGGCTCGTTTACGAGGTAGCCGTGCAGGAAGACACGGTGAAGGTGCGCATGACGTTTACCACGCCACTTTGCCCGGTTGGACCGTACATCGAGGCGGACGTTCACCGCGCGCTGGAGAATCTGCCGATGATCCGCCACGTGGACGTCGAGGTGGTGTTCGATCCGCCGTGGGACTGGCACATGATGAGTGACGAAGCGAAGGCAGCACTTGGCATTTTCGAGTAGATCCTGCATCCAGGGAGGTGAAGGAAAGATGAGGACGATACAACCCCCGGTGACCGCCGACTGGACGGTGAACGAGGTTGTCGCCGCGTACCCTGCCGCGTTGCCGGTGTTCGGGCGATACGGCATCGACGCCTGCTGCGGCGGGCTCAAGAATCTCCGTGAGGTTGCCACTGCGCACAACTTTTCTCTCGATCAGCTCATCGCCGATCTCACCCAGGCGATCAGCCCGCCAGAAACCGTTCTCGACGTGCGACCGGACCTGGCGGCCGGTCAGGATCCATTGACGAAGATCCTCGCGACCGCGGATACTATAGGTGTAGGAGAGAGTCTCGTCATCCTGGTCGGCTTCGAGCCGGTCCCGCTGTACGCGGTGCTGGGCCAGCGAGGTTTCAGCCACCAGAGCGAGCGCACGTCAGATGGGACCTGGCGCGTGAAGTTCACGCGAGACGTCTAACAGGCTCAGACCGGGGAGAATCTGACCGATGGGAGTTGCAGTCGTGCCGCAGCCAAGCGTGCGCGATCACCAGGCAAGACGGGAGTACCTCGCGTTCCTCGAGGCGCTTCCCATCTTTCAGTCGCTACCGCCCGAAGCTCTCCAGGCCATCGCGACGCGGATTCACCCTCGGCGCGCGATGCGCGGGCAGGCGATCTTCCTGGAAGGAGACCCGGCGAGCTCCCTGTGCATCCTCGCGCGCGGACGGGTGAAGCTGGTTCACGAGACGGACAGCGGGCGCGAGGTGATCATCCGCTTGATTCGTCCCGGCGATATTTTCGGTGGCGCGGGCATCTGGGGAGAGACACGCTACCCGGCGAGTGCCTTCGCCCAGGAGGACTCGATCGTTCTGCACGTCCCCGTTGCCGAGTTCACGTCACTGGTCGGGACGTACCCTGACGTGGCATTCGCGATCATGCGCATTCTCGCAGCACGGCTACGAGATGCCGAAGCCCGTATCCGCGAGCTACAGACGGAGCAGGTCGAGCAGCGGATCGCGAATGTACTCCTGAGGCTAGCCGGAAAGACGGGGGTCAAGACAGAAAACGGAATTCGGATCGGAACACCACTGACCCGTCAGGATCTTGCCGAGCTTTCCGGGACGACGCTGAGCACGGCCAGTCGGACGTTGAGCGCCTGGCACCAGCGCGGTATCATCGGGGCGGGACGGGAGCAGGTCACGATTCTCCAGCCCCACGCGCTGGTCGATATCGCGAACCATCTGACGCCAGAACGTTCCCGATCCGGGGAGGATGATCCGGACGACGAGTCTTAGTCGTCGCGATGGTGCAAGCGGGTGAGTTTTCTGACCTGGTGGCAGTGCTCTTCCAGCATCAATCACGACTTCCCGCTACTTATTAGCGCGTCATTTTGGCCGAGGAGGACCAATGGCCTACGTCATTACCGAGGCATGCATCGACGTCATGGACAAGTCGTGCGTCGATGTCTGCCCGGTCGATTGCATTCACTTCGAGGAAGGTGCCGACCGGATGCTCTACATCAACCCCGAGGAGTGCATCGACTGCGGCGCCTGCGAACCTGCCTGCCCCGTGAACGCGATCTACGCGGAAGATGCCGTTCCTGACAGCCAGGAGGCGTTCAAGGAGATCAACGCGCTGTGGTATGAGGACCCCGATCAGGCGCGGGCACGGGTGGAGCAGTGGAAGCCGATCGGGGTATCGCCGGCCTGATCACCATCTGATCCCGGTCTCACCGTTTTTCGGTCGGGCACTGCCATCGCTGCGCTCACGGCCGCTGCCTGGCCGCCACAATCGAAGATTGACATCCGTACCGGGCAGGCATCCTTCCCCTTATGCTCCGGGCTGGTAGGAGGTGCGTGATCGCACGCCGGCTGCCCACCGGAGCAGGTCCAGACCGGCCGCGAGCGCCCGTTCGCGCGTGGTAAAGATACTTTCGATCTGTCCATCGGGTAAACGCTCGACCATGATCGAGAGGCCATCGCAATCGCTCACGTGCGGGAGAATGCTGCGAACGAGGCGCACGGCTTCCTGTCTCTCCGCGTCATCTAGCCGTTCTTTCGCACTCAGGACAACGAGTCGCTTCGCCGCGTCGATAGCTCCATCGTGATCGTGAAGCAGTTTTTCGATGTAGTCCTGACCGAAGATAGCAACCAGGAAGGGATACAGCGATTCCTCTTCGTAACGGAAGTGCGGACCGGCGAGCTGCGCGGTTCGACTGACGAGCGTACGTGCTCTCTTCTGGTCACCAGCCAGGAATGCGTCGACCAGATCGAGCAGAGTGTCGCGGATTTCTCGGTGTTCGGTGCGAAACGTCTGGGTGAATCGATCTGCCAGCGGGGAAGCCATGGATCCTCCAAACTTGAGTTTTTCGATGGACTAACTTCACAAACAAGGCGATGATATCGATTCACCCTGACAGTCGCCTGAAGAAACGCCGACCGCTCCTGAACAAATCCTGAAAGAGCATCCCTGTTGGTCGTCGCGGAGGCCGTGATCCGAGACCGTCGGCTCAGATTCAGGTATGATTACGGAGTAACGTGGACCGGGCCAGAAGCAATGGCGCTGCGCGGACGCACCCTCGGTTTGGGCAGAGCGGGATGGCCGTGATGGCGATGACCCGAAATCGCTGCCGAAATCCGCGCCCCTCAGCCGGCCTGACGAAAGGATCGAGCGATGATCGACAAGGATGCCGACCCTCGCCCCACCGGTGGCGTTCTTCCCGAGCGCATTGTCGCCGTGCTGAATGCTGGAAGCTCCTCGCTCAAATACGAGCTCCTTACCGAAGGAATGACCCCGCTCGCCCAGGGTATCGTCGAGCGCATCGGGCAGCGAGACTCCTGTCCAGATCACGCCACCGCGGTTCAGTACGCGCTAACCGACCTCGATCAGCGAGTTCCGGAGTGGCGCTCGCACCTGATCGCGGTCGGACACCGGGTCGTCCACGGAGGTCCGAACCTCTGGCAGCCAACCCCGGTCGATAATGCTGCCCTGACCGAGATCGAACGCTGGACACCGCTCGCGCCACTCCACACGCCGATCGCCCTGAGTGCGATGCGAACCGCGCTGCACCTCCTGCCCACGGTGCTGCACGTCGCGGTCTTCGATACGGGCTTTCACCACGAGCTCCCGCCAGTCGCTCGCACCTATGCCCTACCGCCCGACCTGTGCGAGCGGTGGGCGATCCGCCGCTACGGCTTCCACGGGATCTCGTGTGCCTACCTGGTCCAGCGCCTGAACCAGCTAGAGGCCAAATCCAGACGGGCGATTCTCTGCCATCTCGGGGCAGGCGCGAGCATCACGGCCGTGCGGGACGGGTGCTCGGTCGACACCAGCATGGGCTTTACGCCACTCGAAGGTCTGGTCATGGCGACTCGGTCCGGCGATCTCGATCCCGCGATCCCACTCTACCTGCAGGAGCAGGCGGGGCTGAGCCGTGCACGGGTCGCGAGCCTTCTGGAGAGCGAATCCGGGCTGCAAGGACTCGTCGGTGCCAGCGACTTCCGCACGATCGAGCAGCGTGCACGCGCGGGCGATCAGCGTGCCCGCCTCGCGGTAGACATTTTCGCCTATCGCATCCGCAAGTACCTTGGCGCCTACTGGGCCATCCTGGGCGGCCTCGATGCCCTTGTCTTCGCGGGAGGTATTGGCGAGCACTCGGCATTTCTTCGCCACGCGGTGGTGGCGCCACTGGAGTCGCTTGGCCTGCAGCTCGACGCCAGTGCCAACGCCGCCGGGCCCGCCGAGCGACGGATCAGCCCATCTGCCGCCCCGGTCGCGATCTGGGTCATACCGACGCGGGAATCCGCGTTCATCGCCAGGCAGGTCTTCGACCTGGTCGCCGCGCGCAGCGGCCCCGCGCCGTAGACGAGTAGGAGCTTAGTCGTTCGCCACAATCTAGGACCAAGGAAGGCCAATACGATGAGTTCGTCCCCGATTCCTGCCGTCCTGACCGAGGAGCAGGTGCGCTTGATCGACGCCTACTGGAGGGCGGCGAATTACCTCTCCGTCGGCCAGATCTACTTGCTGGACAATCCGCTGCTGCGTCAGCCGCTGTCGCTCGCCCACGTCAAGCCCCGTCTGCTCGGCCACTGGGGTACGACGCCGGGTCTCAACTTCATTTACGTGCACCTGAATCGGGTTATCAAGGAGCGCGATCTCAACGTCATTTACATTGCCGGCCCCGGCCACGGTGGGCCAGCGCTCGTTGCCAACACCTACCTCGAAGGGACCTACAGCGAGATCTATCCAAGCGTCTCCCAGGATGTCGAAGGGCTGAAGCA
The DNA here is from genome assembly GCA_902810745.1 of Chloroflexota bacterium. GTDB lineage: Bacteria > Chloroflexota > UBA6077 > FW602-bin22 > CADDYW01 > CADDYW01. The sequence continues at coordinate 9,510 of CADDYW010000020.1, forward strand.
TCTGTTCAAGCAGTTCTCGTTCCCGGGCGGTATTCCCAGCCACGCCGCGCCCGAGACGCCCGGCTCCATCCACGAAGGCGGTGAGCTGGGCTATGCACTGGCCCACGCCTACGGAGCAGCATTCGACAATCCAGATCTGATCGTGGCCTGTATCGTCGGCGATGGCGAGGCGGAGACCGGTCCACTCGCGACGGCCTGGCACTCGAACAAGTTCCTCAATCCGGCGACCGACGGCGCCGTGCTTCCCATCCTCCACCTCAATGGCTACAAGATCGCCAACCCGACCGTCCTTGCCCGGATCAGTCGCGAGGAGCTCGAGAGTCTTCTCGCCGGCTACGGATACAAACCATTCGTGGTCGAGGGCGAGGATCCCGCGCTGATGCACCAGCTGATGGCCGGCACGCTCAACGCCGTTCTCGACGAGATCGCGGCGATCCAGGAGGCAGCACGCGCGCGGGGAGTCGTGGAACGGCCACGCTGGCCCATGATCGTCTTGCGCACGCCCAAGGGTTGGACTGGCCCGAAGCTGGTCGACGGCCTTAAGACCGAGGGCTCGTGGCGCTCGCATCAGGTTCCGCTGGGAGACCTCGCCGGCCATCCGGAGCACGTGAAGGCACTCGAAGAGTGGTTGCAGAGCTACCACCCCGAGGAGCTGTTCGACGAGTCCGGGCGGCTGCGGCCAGAGCTCGCCGCCCTGGCCCCGCGAGGAACGCGGCGCATGGGCGCGAATCCGCACGCAAACGGCGGGCTGCTCCTCCGAGACCTCCGTCTTCCCGATTTCCGCGATTACGCCGTCGACGTACCGGCGCCAGGGACGGTCGTCGCGGAGGCAACGCGCGTGCTCGGGCGCTTCCTCCGCGACGTGATTCGCGCGAATCCCCACAACTTCCGAATCGTGTCTCCTGACGAGCTAACGTCAAATCGCCTGAACGCGGTGCTGGAAACCACCGATCGAACCTGGATGGCCGAGCGGGTCCCTGACGACGATCATCTTTCCCCGAATGGTCGGGTGATGGAGGTTCTAAGCGAGACCACCTGCCAGGGATGGCTCGAGGGCTATCTGCTCACCGGTCGGCACGGATTGTTCGCCACCTACGAGGCATTCGCGCACGTCGTCGACTCGATGTTCAACCAGCACGCGAAATGGCTGGAGAGCAGTCATCGCATCCCCTGGCGGGCGCCAGTCGCCTCCCTCAACTACCTGCTCTCCTCTCACGTCTGGCGCCAGGATCACAACGGATTCACCCATCAGGATCCCGGTTTCATCGATCTGGCCATGAACAAGAAGGCGGCGATCGTTCGCGTCTACCTCCCTCCCGATGCAAATACCTTGCTGTCGGTCACCGATCACTGCCTGCGCAGTCGTGATTACGTCAACATCGTCGTGGCCGGGAAGCAGCCAGCGCTCCAGTATCTGACGATGGATCAGGCGATCACCCATTGCACCGCGGGCATCGGGATCTGGGGCTGGGCGAGCACCGACGAAGGAGTCGAGCCAGACGTGGTGCTTGGCTGTGCTGGCGATATCCCGACGCTCGAGACCCTGGCGGCGGTCGACCTTCTCCGCACTTACTTCCCGGACCTCAAGATCCGCGTGATCAACGTCGTCGACCTGATGCGCCTGCAGCCGGCCGAGGAGCATCCCCACGGGCTGTCCAATCGCGACTTCGATGCCCTGTTTACGACCGACAAGCCCATTGTCTTCGCCTATCACGGGTACCCCTGGCTGATTCATCGCCTGACCTACCGGCGAACGAACCACGACAACCTGCACGTTCGTGGCTACAAGGAAGAAGGCACCACGACGACGCCCTTTGACATGGTCGTGCTCAACGATATGGATCGTTTCCACCTCGCGATGGATGTGATCGATCGCGTGCCCCGTCTTGGATCGTCGGCTGCCTACGCGAAACAGGAGCTTCGAGATAAGCTCATCGCTCACCGTGAGTACATTAGCCGACACGGCGACGATCTCCCGGAGGTTCGCGATTGGCAATGGAAGCGCTCTTGATTCAGCGACAACAGACACGGCCCGGCCCTGGATCATGTTGACTCCGGGACGGATACGGCCGGCCGCGCCCGGTGGGAAGCAATGCCGATGCAGCCACGATCACGGGGTTGGCGAGTAGCACCGACGATGCACGACGGACTTCTCTCCGTGCGCCAGCCGCGCGGCGGCGACATCATGTCTTCTTTCCTCGCACCGCGATGGCAGCGATACCCCGCGCCGCCCATGCGCAACAGCAGAAACGGCCCGTGGAAAGATAGCTTCGATGACTGCTGACGAAACCCCGATTCTGGGTCTGACGCGCGCCGAGGTCGCGGCGATGCGTCAGCAGGGAAAGATCAATCGTGTTCCGCTTGCGACCAGTCGTCCTCTGCTCGATATTCTGCGTGGCAACTTCATCACCGTTTTCAACGGCATCCTCGCGGGCGCGGTCGGGCTTCTCCTCTTCGTCGGCGAGTACACCGACGCGTTTCTGGTCGGGTCGCTCGTGCTCTTCAGTGTTCTGGTCAGCACCATCCAGGAGATCCGGGCGAAGGTACGGCTCGATTACATTGCGCTGCTCACACGCGCCCACGCTCGGGTCATCCGAGACGGAGTGGAGCAGTCGATCGACCCCGGACAGGTTGTACTCGGGGACTATCTTGTGCTGGCGCCGGGCGAGCAGGTCGTCGCCGACGGGGTGGTGGTGCGTTCGGCGGGGCTGGAGGTCGACGAGTCGCCGGTCAGTGGAGAGGCCGAGCCGGTCCCTAAGTCTGTCGACGACCCGGTCCTGTCCGGGAGCTACTGCCTGGCCGGAACCGGGATCTATCGGGCGACGCGCGTGGGCGCTGCAAGCTATGTTCACCTGCTGACGGCCGCCGCCCGACGATTCCGCGCCGTGCGAACGCCGCTCCAGCGGTTCCTCGACCGTGTCCTCTGGCTACTGCTCGCGGTCGTCCTCCTCCTTCTCGCCGTGCAGATTCTCGTCTCGTTCGATCGAAGGGCCACGTTCCCGGAGGTCGTCAGCGCGATCGCCGTGATCGCCACGCTGGTACCCCAGGGATTGCTGCTTATGTCCACCGTCGCCTACAGTCTCGGTGCCCTGCGTGTCGCCCAGCGCGGAGGGCTCGTGCAGGAGCTGAACGCGGTCGAGTCGCTGAGCCACGTCGACGTGCTGTGCGCCGATAAGACGGGAACCCTCACGCGCGGTCGCCTCGCGCTCAAAGAGGTCGTACCCCTCGGCGCAAGAGTAGAAGAAGCGGAAGATGCGCTTGCGACCTTCGCCGCGAGCGTGCCGGAGAAGTCTTCGACCGTGCGCGCGATCGTGGCCTGGCGACCCGCGCCAGCGATGCAGCCTCGAGTCACGATTCCCTTCCGTGCCGAGCGACGCTGGAGCGCGATCTCGCTCTCGCGGAACGCCGCTCTCGTCACCTACGTGCTGGGCGCACCAGAAGCGCTGCTCCCCTACCTCGGGGACGCCCAGCAGATCGCCGACGCCGTCGAGCGACAGGTCGAGGCGGGCCGCTACGTCCTTCTCTTCGCGCAAGCCCCATCTCTCGAGCATATCCGGGCGCAGGACGGAACTCCACGCCTCAGGGCGCCGCTGGAGCCGCTCGCGATCGTCTGCTTCGAGGAAGAGCTACGCACCGACGCCCGCGAAACGCTTGAGAAGTTTGCGCGCCAGGGTGTCACCCTCAAGATCATCTCCGGCGATCATCCGAAGACGGTCCTGACGCTGGCCCACCGCGTTGGTCTCCCCACGACCGCGCAGGCCATCTCTGGTGCCGAGCTGCAGGCCCTGCCGGAGCGAGCCCTGGCAACAGCAGTCGAGCGGAACACGGTGTTCGGGCGCATCAGCCCGCACCAGAAGCAGCAGATCATCCGCGCCCTCAAGCAGAATGGCCACTACGTCGCCATGATTGGCGATGGGGTCAACGACATACTCGCTCTGAAGGAAGCGCAGATGAGCATAGCCGTGCAAAGTGGTACTCCAGCAGTCCGTGGTATATCCGACCTGATCCTGCTTCACGATGCTCTCCGGGTGCTCCCCGCCGTTCTCGACGAGGGACGCCGCGTTATCAACAATCTTCTTCTCCTGATCAAGCTCTTCCTTACCCGCGACGTGGCCACGATCACCCTGATCGTCGTAGCGCTCGTGCTCGGGCTGCCCTTCCCATTCGTCCCGGCCCACATCTCGATTATCGCCCTGCTTACTGTCGGAGTCCCATCGCTCTCGATCGTGGCTTGGGCCGAGCCAGCTCGCTTGGAGATCGGCGCATCCGCTCAGGTCTTTCGTTTTGTCCTTCCGGTGGGGGCTGCGCTAGGGGTAGCGGTCTCCGGAGCGTACGTGATCGCGCTCGCAGCAGACTTCCCGCTGAGCGAAGCACGGACGATCGCCGTCACCGCGGCAGTGCTCGGGGGGCTCATCGTTCTCGTGATTCTCCAGCCTGGCCTCGGCGCGCAGATTCCGCGCCTCCTCGAGGAGCGGACGTCCTTTCTCCAGGCCATCGCGTCCCTCATCGCCTACCTGGCAGTGCTCGCGATTCCAGCCACTCGAGCGTTTGTTGAGCTCGATGTGTTCTCGGTCGCGGGGTGGCTGATCGTACTTCTGACGGTGGGAGCATCGTTCGGCTCTCTGCGACTGCTGTCTCGAATCGGGCCACCCTGGCTCCGTTCCTAGCTGGAGGCACGCAGCGGCACGGCCAGTACGCGCGCCCGGACAGCATCCGGTGCGGGAGGCGCGATGCTCTCCGGGAGCCACGCGTCGTGTGGCCGTCGACGAGCCGAGCTGCCCGGATGCTCGTGCCACCGCGGGCGTTTACCTCGCGTTTACTCTCGTCAACGTCGACAGATACTCTCGCCAGGTACCGTTTGAGCGTGAGAAAGATCTCACGCGATATCGAGATCGAGGAGGGGAAAGCTGATGGTCGGTGGCGAGTCGCTCGATCAGGCAGCTCTCCACATCTGGCAGGTGGACCGATAATGCTCCGCGATAACCGCGGAGCACCCCACCAGGGCATGGACCCAATCTAGACGGGAGTCAAGCGACCAGACACTGGCTCCGATTCTCCAGCAGACGGGGCGTTTCCCGAGGGTCCAACGCCGAATCCACCAACCGACGACCGGTAATCCCAACGCAAAAGAGTCCCGAGAGCGAATCTCGGGACTCTTCTTCTGGAACTTCAGCACGTGCGACGACGAACCTATACCTGCGAGGTCACCGAAGCACCGCGTGGATTCGAATCGCGACAAAACTCGTGAAGACGAAGCGCGCGAGCGCCGTCTCATGGCGACGCTCACCGCGATCTGTCTCGCGTCACTCATCCTCTCCTGGTTCGCGGCGACACTGCGCCCCCGCCCGACAGCACTGATCGACGCGCTTGCCCTCCTCTCCTACGTCGCTGGCGGTGGCATTGCGGCGGTTCGGGCGCTGATTCTTCTCAGCAGATTCGAAGTCACCATCGATCTCCTGATGGTCACGGCCGCCCTTGGCGCTGCCTCGGTTGGCGCGTGGTCCGAAGGGGCGATTCTTCTCTTCCTGTTCTCCCTCAGCAACACGCTGGAACGGTTTGCGCTGCACCGGACACGCCGGGCCATCGAGGATCTGCTGGATCTCAGCCCTACCGAGGCAACGGTCCGCCGTGCGGGCGGCGAAGAGCGCATCCCTACCTCTGACCTGCGCATCGGCGACGTGGTCGTGGTTCGCCCCGGCGAGCGAATTCCGGCCGATGGGGTCGTCGTATTTGGCCAGTCAAGTATCGATCAGTCGCCCGTAACAGGCGAGTCGATCCCGGTCGACAAGGAGTGCGGAGACACGGTCTTCGCCGGAACGTTGAACCAGCAGGGGGCGATCGAGATCCGCGTCACCCGTGAGCCGAGCGACACAACTCTGCAGCGTATCATTCGACTGGTCGAAGAGGCCCAGAGCGAGAAGGCACAAACCCAGCAGCTCACCGACTGGTTTGGCCGTCGCTACACTCTTGGGGTCTTCGCGGCGTCCGCGCTTACTTTCGCCATTCCCTGGCTGCTCCTTGGCCAGCCGTCGCACACCGCGTTCTATCGTGCCATGACGGTTCTCGTGGTCGCGTCGCCGTGCGCGGTCGTCATCTCGATCCCCGCGGCGATCCTGTCCGCGATCGCGCGAGGAGCCCGCCACGGGATCCTCTTCAAAGGCGGGGCTCACCTCGAACAGGCGGCGCGTATCGATGCGATCGCATTCGACAAGACCGGAACTTTGACTCTCGGACGCCCCTTGCTGACCCGCGTTCTCGGCGCCCCCGGGGTGAATCCAGACGACGTGCTGCGCCTCGCGGCATCCGCCGAGAGCCGCTCCGAGCACCCACTCGGACGAGCAATCGTCGAGGGCGCCAACGTGGCGGGCCATTCACTCCTGCCGTGCGAGTCGCTCACGGCCGTCGTCGGCAAGGGAATCAAAAGCGAGCTCAGCAGCGGCACGGTCTGGGTTGGAAAGCGGGATCTGATCGAGGCTCAGGGTCTCGAGATCCCACCGTCGCTGCTGGCTGCGGTTGAGGAGCTGGCGCGCGAGGGGCACACGGTGATGTACGTGGCGGATCAGATGCGAACGCTCGGCGCTGTCGCGGCGATGGATACGCTTCGACCAACCGCGCTGGAGGCTGTTGCCCGCCTGCGAGCCCTGGGCATTCAGAAGCTCCTGATGCTGACTGGCGACCACGCCGCCGTGGCTCGAGCCATCGCCGCGCAGGTTGGCATCGCCTTTGAGGCCGAGCTGCTTCCTTCCGATAAGCAGGAGGTCATCCGCGCTCTCACGGCGGAAGGCCGACGGGTCGCAATGGTTGGGGATGGTATCAACGATGCTCCATCGCTGGCAACTGCCTCGCTCGGAGTTGCACTCGGCGGGAGCAGCACCGACGTCGCGCTCGAAACTGCCGACCTCGTTCTCATGGGAGATGATCTGCGCCGTCTCCCCGAAGCAATCGGCCTCGCTCGCGCGACGAACCGCATCATTCGCCAGAACCTCGTCTTCGCGTTCACGATGATGGGCTTGCTCCTCCTAGCGACCTTCGCAGAATCCCTTCGCCTCCCCTTTGCCGTGGTGGGACACGAGGGGAGCACGGTCCTGGTCATTCTCAACGGCTTACGCTTGCTGGCGTATCGCCCGTAGTACAGAGCCAGGCGAGTGCTGGGGCCTGGCTTCTCGGAAGATCGCCCGACGGGCTGCTGTCCCCGAGTATCGCCCTCGTGAAGACACGAGCACCCCACGGAGGGATGCTGGCCTTTGCCCTCGCTCCCGGCGTCCGGTGGCTCAGACGCTCCGGAAGCGCTGTAGCTTCGCCTGGAAACCGGGGCGCGTCAGGACCGCCCGGTTCACCACGTACGGCGGAGGCTCGCCACGAGCGACGGCGAGCATCTGCTGGCTGTTGACTTCGCCCATGGCAATGCTGAGCTCGCGCGTGTGAGCAGCAGTGTGTGGCGACAGCATCACGTTGTCCAGACGAATCAAGGGATCGTCGACCGGCAGCGGCTCGGTTTCGAAGACGTCCAGGCCTGCCCCGGCAATGCGGCGCTCCTGCAACGCCGCCGTCAGGGCGCGCTGGTCCACGATGGGCCCACGAGCGCAGTTGATCAGGTAGGCAGTCGGCTTCATCAGCGACAGCTCGCGCGCGCCGATTAGGCCGCGCGTCTGATCCGTCAGCAAGGCATGAATACAGACAAAATCCGCCTCGCGCAGAAGCTCGTCGAGGGGAACGAGCTCAACGCCGAGACTTCGCGCCACATCGGCTGATGCGTAGGGATCGTGCGCGAGCACTCGCATCGAGAATGGCGCGACCAGGCGGGCTAGCTCACTTCCGGTGTTGCCAAAACCGATAATACCGAGCGTCTTTCCCTGGATCTCGTTTCCGCAGTACGCTCCCCGGATGTCCCATCGTCCCTGGCGAACAAGTCGATCCTTGTCAAACAGGCGTTTCGCCAGGGCAAGCATGTAGGCGAAGGACGCCGAGGCAACCGGGTGCTTCGACGCCGTCGGCGTGGTGCAGAGCACGACGTCATTCTCGGTACAGGCGTCGACGTCGACCGTATCGTAGCCGACGCCGTGGCGGGCTATGACCACGAGCTCCCCGGCTCCCTCCGAGAAGGTTCGACGGGTCACGCGGGGGCCTCCGAGAATCAGCCCGTGGTACGGCCGAATCTGCGACGGCGTAAGCTCCGCGACCCGCTCGGCCATGAACTCGTACGTGATGTTCGGCGCCTGATCAAGCGCGCCCAGCCCGATGTCGCCCCAGGCAATCTCGCCCGCGTCGTTCAAGAATCCTCGATCGAGACCAACCCGAAACATGTCCTCCACTCTATCCTTCCGCCGGCGGTTCCAGGACCCGTGCCCACGCACCACGGCACCCCGGTTTTGAGCCCAGGTCCAGGCCGCAACCATTCTACCGACGACGAAGACTCTGAACAACTCTAGCCGTGGCGCGGGTGGGGACTCTGCGCGTTCACGCCCGCGAATCCCGCGTGCTCCCCGCTCGTCGGAGAGACACGACCCAGGTGAATGCGATGGGCGACGGTTTCGGCCGACTCCGGTACCGCGACCGTCAGGATCCCGTTGTTGTAGGTCACGTTGGCCCGACGACCGTCGACCGGAAAGGGCAGCCTGACCGCTCGAATGTACGGCCCGACGTGCCACTCGTGGATCAGATAGTCTTTCCCTTCTTGTAGCTCGCCCCGCATCTCGCCGTGTATAGCAAGCGTGCTACCGCCCACCGTCACCGCGATATCCTCCGGCTCCAGGCCGGGCATCGGCGCGACGACGACAAGCTTGCCACGATTCACGTAGACATTGATCGGGATCCCGGCATCTACCACTCCATCAGAGCGCGCTCGGGCGAGCACGTCATTCCCGGCCACCTCGATCACCTCCAGGCAGACTGCGTGTGCTCTGCTCAGGCAAGACACATACCCGCCAACCGTCTCCCGGAGCGCGGTTCGCCCCGGGTACCGCCTGGGAGGGCGATACGATCCGGGAGACAGCCGACATCCTCGACCGGAAGGTCTCGATCGAATCGTCGTTGCTGGCACGAGGACGCACGTTTGTTGACAATGCCTGCGCTCTCACGGATACTCGCGACACTCCTTCGCCAAACCCCGGGAGGAAGATTTTCCGATGCGACCAGGAAAACGAGCCGTGGTAAATCTGCTCGTCCTCGCTCTCCTCGTAACCGGCTGTCTAGCTCCTCCCCGAGCCCGAGACGCCGTGCCACACGCCGGGTTCCCGCCTTCGGCCGAGGCCGGTGCAAGCTCTGCACAGCCACGGCGAAGCAGCTCGGTCGACCCAGCGGCAGCTCTGCCGTCCAGTCTGGCTGGCCGCGCGAGCGCTCTACAGCTTCAATCGGCGTTCGAGGCGGCGGCGAAGGAGTTTGGCGTACCGGAAAGCATCTTGCTTGCAGTTGCCTACAACGAGTCGCGCTGGGAGAGCCACGACGGGCAGCCGAGTACCGAGGGCGGATACGGCGTCATGCATCTCACGGACGTTCAGCCCGCCGGCGACGAAGAGCAGCGAGGCGCTGCGGTCGATCCACTCGACCGCTTGGATTCAGGCGACCGATCGCGGCACACTTTGCTGGAAGCTGCACAGCTCATCGGCGAGAGTCCCGACACACTCAAGCGCGATCCAGCTCAGAACATACGGGGTGGGGCGGCACTGCTTGCCCACTACGCGAGCGAGATCAATGGAACGCGTCCACGGGCCACGTCCGACTGGTACGGCGCGGTCGCCAAGTATCGCGGGACTGAAGAGGCAAGCGTCGCCCGCGACTTCGCCGACACCGTGTTTGCGACGATCCGGTCTGGCAGGTCGCGCGTCACGACGGATGGACAGATCGTGACGCTTGCCCCCGAAAGCGTTTTCCCGAATACCAGTACGGCAGCATTTCTGCCGTCGTCGGCCGCACCGACGTCCGGGACCGAGTGCCCAACGGGTCTCGTGTGCGATTTCGTCCCAGCGTATGCACGAAACTACAATCCGGCGGATCGGCCCTCCAACGGCATCGAGATACGATACATCATCATCCACGACACGGAGGAGCCCTACGCGAACGCGATCAGGACGTTCCAGGATCCGCGCAGCTTCGCCAGCGCCAATTACCTGATTCGCTCGTCGGATGGCCACGTGACCCAGCTCGTGTCGAATCGAGATATTGGTCACCACGCGGGTAACTGGTACTTCAACAGCCACTCGATCGGTATCGAGCACGAGGGTCACGCCGTCCAGGGCGCAACCTGGTTTAGCGAGCAGCTCTACCAATCGTCGGCGAAGCTGGTCCGCTACCTTGCAGCGGTGTACCAGGTGCCGCTCGACCGCGCGCACATCATTGGGCACGACAACGTTCCTGCCCAGACACCAGCCGGGCAGTCGCGCATGCACTGGGATCCGGGGCCGTTCTGGGATTGGGCGCACTACATGGAGCTCATTGGAGCACCGCTGACCTCGGGTGATAGTCACGGAGCGGGCGACGTTGTGACCATCCTTCCGCGCTTCGCCACCAACCGGCCGACCGTCAGCGACTGCGACGCCAGTGGCTGCCACGATCTGCCTCGACAGCCAGCCAACTTCGTCTACCTGCGTACCGCTCCCCGCGCGGACGCACCGCTGATCGCCGACCCGGCGCTGGGTCAGCTTCAGCGTACGGCAGGTCAGGGCACGACCCGCATCGACGACTGGGGCGATCGCGCGGCAGCCGGTCAGCGCTTCTATCGCGTGGATCTCCAGGGTGACTGGGATGCTATCTACTTTGGCGGACAGAAGGCGTGGTTCTATAATCCGGGTCACGATACCAGCACCGTGTCAGGGACGGGCATTCTGGTCAGGCCGAAGGAAGGCAGGGCGTCGATTCCGGTGTACGGGGCGGCTTTTCCAGAAGCTAGTGCCTACCCGCCGGGTGAGCAGCCGATGCCTGTTGTCCCTCTCCAGTACGTGATTCCCGCCGGTCAGGTCTACGTCGCCACCGACCTGATCACGGCGGATTACTTCAACCCTCGAGCCAGCCTGGCGAACGCGCTGCGCGCCGTCGTCACGGGCTCGACGCGGTATTTCCAGATTTTCTTCAGCTATCGACTCGCCTTCGTGCGCGCAGACGACGTCGACGTCGTCTCACGATAGTACGCCGCCGCCCGGGCGATAACGCCGGTCGCGCCAGGGCCATCTCAGGATCCGGTCGATCAGGGCGGCGCGGTCGCCGCTCGCTGCCACTGTTTCAGCGGCTCCAGCGCGGCGGTCGTCACCAGTGCGGTTCCGAGCGCCAGGAGCCACTCGCCCGGACGGGGGGCCGACACCTGGACGATGGCAGCGATCGCGGGAAGATACAGCGCCGCGAGCAGGCTGGCCACCGTCACCGCGATGACCCACGGGAGCACCGGATTGACCAGCAGACTGCAACGCCAGAAAGGCTGGAGGGGCGACCGTGACGATAGGAGCACAACGATCTGTCCCACGACGAGTGCCGCCAGGGCGGTTCCGCGTGCCTCCACGACTGGAGCGCCGTGACCGAGCAGCGCCAGATAGAGGATCAGTACGCCTGCCGCGAGCAGGGATCCCTGAGCAAGTGAACGAATGAAATCGCTCGTCACCAGCAGCCCAGCGCCCGGCGGCCGCGGGGGCCGGCGCATCAGATCCGGCGGTTCCGGGTCACTCTCGAACACCAGCGATGCCGTGGGGTGGACGATGAGCTCGGACCAGATCAAGATCGGCGGCAGGAGCAGCAACGGCATGCCAACCAGCGGGACGACCAGCGCGCCGATGAGCAGGGGCGTTTCGAAGGCAATCAGGTACGCAAATGCGCGCCGCAGGTTCTCGAAGATGCGTCGCCCGTCCCGCACCGCGGCGACAATCGTCGAGAAATTATCGTCGAGAAGGACAAGGTCCGCGGCCTCACGCGCGACCTCGGTCCCTCGCAGGCCCATCGCCACGCCGATATCTGCCTCGCGCAGGGCCGGCGCGTCGTTGATGCCGTCGCCGGTCATTGCGACAACCTGGCCCTGCGCCTTGAGGGCCCGAACCAGGCGGTACTTCTGCTCCGGACGAATGCGTGCGAAGATATCGGCATCGGCTACGATGCGCCTGACCTCCTCGTCGGTGGCGGTATCGAGAAAGTTTCCCGTCACGATGCGCTCTCGGTGTGGCAGCCGTAACCCCTCCGCGACCGCGTGCGCCGTCACTGGATGATCGCCGGTGATCATGATGACACGTATTCCCGCCTCGGAGCATTCCGCCAGCGACTCCGCCACGCCCGGTCTCGGTGGATCGACAAACCCGATGAGCCCCACGAGCTCGAGTCCGCACTCGTCCGCGAGTCGATGCCCCTCGGTTCGAGCCAGGCGCCCCTCGGCCACGGCAATCACGCGCAGCCCCCGCGACGTCAGAGCCTGATTCGCTTGGGCCAGCCGCTCTCGCGTCTCGGCCGATGCGCGGCTGCGTTCCAGGATACCCTCTAGCGCTCCCTTGGCACATACCCGGAACGTCGCATCGAATTGCCAGACGTGCGTTACGTACTTGAGCACCGGATCGAAGGGGTAGTCCTGAGCAAGTCGGTGACGGAAGAGGGCATCGGTGTCGACCCCGTGCGACGCGGCAAAGCGTACGAGTGCCTGATCGAGCGGGTCGTAGGGATGGGGCTCGGAAGCGAGGATCGCGGCTTCGATCAGCCGTCGCGAAGGTGAATCCAGCGGCTCCGAGGCCTGACGCACTCCCACGGCCGTTGCGAGAGCCGCCACGTCAAGGCGTCCGATCGTCAGTGTTCCGGTCTTGTCCGCGCAGATAACGGTCGTGGCGCCGAGCGTCTCGACACTGGTCAGACGACGGACAAGCGCGTGACGCCGGGCGAGGCGCCAGGCGCCCAGGCTGAGATACAGCGAGTAGACGATCGAAAACTCTTCAGGCAAAGCGGCAATCGCCAGACTGACGCCCGCGGTGATCGCCGCGATCCACCCGCGACCATTGCCCAGCTCGATCGCCGCCACGGCGACGCAGAAGCCCGCGGCGATGATGGTAGACTGCCAGATCAGCCGGCTGATCAGCTGCTGAAGCGGCGTCGGAGCTTCACGGATGCCCGCGACGAGCGTGCCGATCCGACCAAAGCGAGTTCGGGGGCCCGTCTCCTCGACACGCATCAGGCCGCGCCCGTCCTGAACGACGGTACCGGCGAAAAGCTGCCGGTCCGGACCCGCCGCGTTCTTCGTGATCGGCAGTGACTCGCCGGTCAGGGCCGACTCGTCGACGACGACCTGGCTGCCGGAGACGAGAATTCCGTCGGCTGGAACAACGTCTCCCGCGCGCACGATGACGAGATCGCCCGGCACCAGCTCCTCGGCTGGAATCACCACCTGGGTACCATCGCGCACCACCGCCACCGTCGGGGCGGTTAGTTGCTTCAGTCGCTCGAGAGCGCGCTCGGCTCGGACCTCCAGGATCGTGCTGACAAGCGCGATCGGGACAACGGCAATCAAGACGACCGCCGCGTCGACGTAATCGCGAAGGATGAGATAGGTAACGCCAGCAACGACCAGGAGCAGCACCATGGGATCGCTGAGAGGTCGAATCAGCCACTCGAGGAGCATCGGGCGACGTCGCTCGACCACGAGGCGATTCGGGCCGTACAGCGCGAGACGTCGCCGAGCTTCTTCGGTCGTGAGACCGGTCTCGGAGATCGTCACTTCAGGTGAGATCGTAACCTGGTCGCCGCTCCGCCACATCCGTGCGCTCCTCCGATCGACGTCCGCCCCGGGCGTGCAGGCGTGATTCTTGCGCCCAGACCTGCAAGTCAGGCGCCGGGACGGACTGCCCGATCGCGTTGCCCCGCATTCCGCTGACACACTCTCCTCAAGCAGTTCGATAGCGGGGCATCGTCTGGCAGCCTTTGCAGATCCTCCCGCCCGTCCTGCGTATCGCCGAAGGGGCCGTGGTCGGGGAGATTCTGACCGAGGGCCCTCGCGCCGGCCTCTCGGGTATAATGTTTGGCAGCCTTCACCGTCGTCCATTCACGAGGCACCTCCGCCCAGATCCCCGAACCTGGAAGACGCGGATGAGAGACCGACAGGCCAGCGACGTCCTGACGTACACCCTCGTAGGTGCGACGCTCCTCGCCGCTCTTGTCGTCGACGCCTCCGTCAGTCCGAGAGAGCACTTCGTCTCCTCGCCATTTGCCGTGCCCATTCTCATCGCGACCTATCGGCTACCACCTCGCGGAGTATTCATCACCACCGCGATGTCCCTCGTCCTCGCGACGTTCGCCGCGTTCAACGACCTGGCCCCGCTCGTCCCCGCTGCCTTCCACCTCTTTGGTCTCGCCCTGGTCGGATACCTCGCGGTGCTGGTCGGTCAGCAAAGGCGCACCGCTGCAATCCGCGCGCGTGACGCCGAGATCGAGCGAGCGCGCGTCCAGACGATCCTCGAAAGCGCAACGAACGCGATCCTCTATATCGACGCATCGACCGGAAAGGTTACCGCCAACCGCGAAGCAGCCCATGTGTTCGGTCGTCCCATTGTCTCAGATCAGGGCTACGAGCAGATCGCGTCCCAGATCTGCTATCCCGACGGTCGCGCCGTGCCCTTCGATCAGCTGGGAGCGCAGCGGGCGCTGCGTGGCGAGAGAAGTAATCAGGAGGAGCTACTGATCGTGCAGCCAGACGGGCGGAAGGTACCGGTACTCCAGAACGCCGCGCCTGTCCTGGGACCGGACGGCTCGATCGTCGGCGCCGTGACCGTGTATCAGGACATCTCGATCATCAAGGAAGCTGCGCGCTTGCGGGAGGAGTGGACGTCTGTCATCGCTCACGACCTCCGGCAGCCTATCACGATCATCAGTGCCTACGCCAGCCTCCTCGGCAAGAAAATCGCCGAGAGCCCACGTCCCGAGGAGCAGAAATACATCGAGCACGTCATCGTGGCGGCCCGCAATCTGAATAAGATGGTAGGCGATCTGCTCGATGTCTCGCGGATCGAGGCGCGACGCCTCAAGCTCGAATGCCAGATGGTAGACCTTCCCGCGTTGATCAGATCGGTCGTCGATCGAACGGCTGAGCAGATGGAAGGGCATCCAGTCCACGTCAACGTCGTAGATGGAATTCCACCTGTCGAGGCAGACCCCGGCAGGATCGAGCAGGTGCTTGCCAACCTCCTGTCGAATGCCAGCAAATACAGCTACCCCGGGACCGACATCGTCGTCAGTGTCAGGCCAGGGAATGGCAACGTCGAGGTATCGGTGCTGAACCGGGGGCCGGGCATCTCCCCGGAGGAGATGCCACGCCTATTTAGCCGCTTCTACCGAACCCGTGCAGCACGCATCACCCATGCCGAGGGACTGGGGCTCGGCCTCTACATCTCCAAAGGACTTGTCGAGGCACACGGCGGCCACATCTGGGCTGAGAGCATCCCCGGCCAGACAACGACATTCCACTTCACCCTGCCGTTGACGCCGACCGGACAGGGTTAATGCGTATCCTGGGAAAAGCCGTCACGATCGTGTGCCCGCGCACCGAGTGGCCGTGGCCAGGTGCCACCCGGCCGAAGAGCAGACCCCCGGCTCACGACTCCCCCCAGCTGCGCCGTCCATTCAGGCGCGGTGACCCACCGGCGCCTCCTGCCGCTCTCCTCTGGCCGACGAGCCGTTCGACCTCGTCCACCGCTTGATCGCGGTGATAGAGAATTTCCTCACCCGTGAACCAGAGAACGGTCCATCCTTCCGCGCCAAGACGTTGCTCCCGCTCGCGTCGCTCGATCGCCCCTGGTCGGGTCCAGGCACGCCATCCCCATCCACCAATCTCGACGCCGACGCGCAGACGCGGGAGGGCAAAATCGAGACGGTAGTTCAGCACCGGGTACTGGCACTCGAAGATAATCCCCCGTCGTGCCGCCTCGGCGAAGAACGAGCGCACCAGCGCTCCGCCGCAGGACGCTCCGACCTCGCGGAGTGCGTCGGGCAACCCCGCGAGTGGATCCGGCGGATTGTCGGGTGTTCCATCGCCGGCCGGCCACTCGGTGACCAGGATCTCGAGTGGCTCGCCGAGGACCTGGCGCAGGCTGCGCTCCACGGTTTCGTGGACACGAGGGGAATTCAGATCGTGGCGGTCGGCTGCGACCCAGCAGCCAAGCACCAGCAGCAGGTGACCGTCAGGTCGCCGCTCGGCCTCGATTGGCCGCGTCGATCGTGCCAGCTCCGCGCCCAGAGACGGATTCATATCTCGCAGAATCTCGAGTAAGCTGGGCCATTCCCAGACGAAACGCTGCAGCTCTGCCAAGGTGCCCCCTATCCACAGACCAGTTCACTGACTATTGTAAACCAGGCACGGCGCTCCCTCTCGCGCCGTGGCGGAGAAATCTCCGCGTCGCCGATCCCCTCCTGACCTGAACGGCACGGCGCGTGCAACGCTACGCTGCCGGCTGCTGGCGCAGGCCACCGCGAGGATCCAGCCCGAGGATAGGCTCACCCAACGGTCGACGCCACGTTTCCCCTGCGTCAGACAGATCAGGCCGGATGGTTCGACCAGGAGGTCTTCAGTGCGTGAGATCAGATTAGATGGTATGAAGGTCGCCATTCTCGTGACCGACGACTTCGAGCAGATCGAGATGACCGAACCACGGAAGGCCCTGGAAGACGCGGGCGCGACGACGTCGATCATCTCTCCCAGGTCTGGCCAGGTTCGCGGCATTCACCACGACCAGCGGGGCGACGTCTTTGCCGTGGATCTTTCGCTCGATCAGGCATTGCCCGACGACTTCGATGCCGTGTTACTTCCCGGGGGAGCGCTCAACGCCGACGGTCTACGAATGCTTCCGCAAGCGCAGGCTTTCGTACGGCGTATCGACGAGACCGACCGACCGATCGCGGTCATCTGTCACGGCCCGTGGCTTCTCGTGTCGTCAGGGCTGGTCAGCGGCCGCGACCTCACCAGCTACTACACGATCCAGGATGACATCCGCAACGCGGGTGGTCGCTGGCTCGACCTGCCGGCCGTGCGCGATCGAAACTGGGTCAGCAGTCGGTGCCCTGCGGACATTCCCGCGTTCAATCAGGAGATGATCAGGCTCTTCGCCGAATATCGCGGGAGGCGATCCGCGACGCGCGCTGCCTGAGCAATGTCGGCTACTGGCCTGGCCTTCACGGCTGGCTCGCGCGCGGCTGATAGACACACGAGGGATCAGATTCCAGGTAGTCGCCAGTCAGGTAGTACGCCCGTGCCCGGCTCCCACCGCACACGGAGCGAAACTCGCAGTTGCCACATTTCCCTTTGAGCAGCGAGGGGTCTCGGAGGGCCCGAAAGAGTGACGACGAGCGATACAGCTCGACCAGACTCTGATCACGCACGTTGCCAGCCGATAGCTGGAGAAAGCCCGAGGGATAGACGTCGCCGATGTGCGAGATGAAGCAAAAGCCATTGCCATCATTCACGCCACGCCCGACCGGTCCCTCGCCCATCCGGAAGCTGTAACCGGCACCGGTCACGTACGCGGTCGCCCCCGAGGGCGCCTCCCCGCCGTGCCGACCGGCCTGGGTCCGCTGAATCACGACACGGCGGTAATGCTGCGCCGCGGTCGTTCGCACGTGGAAGGGCACGGTTTTCGACAGGTCGAAGAGCCAGTTGAGAACACGCTCGTGCTCCTCCGGGCTGATCAGATCCGCTATCTGTCCGCGACCTGTTGGAACCAGAAAGAACACGTTCCAGACGGTCACTCCCAGCTCGCTGACCCGCTCCGCGATTCGGGGGAGATCGTGCACGTTGCGGCGTGAGACCGTGGTGCCGACCTGCAGCGGTATCCCGAGATCGACGACGTCTTTCAAGATCTGCACCGTGCGCGCGTAGGATCCACTCACGCCGCGGAAGGCGTCGTGAACGCTCGGCTCCGAACCGTCGAGACTCACGTGGATCATGTGGATCCCCGTGTTCTTCACCTTTTCCAGCGCACGACGGGTGACCAGCGCCGTCGCGCTGGGCGAGAGGGCCACGCGCAGGTCTCGAGAGACAGCGTAGGCGAGGAGATCGTACACGTCGCGTCTCATCATCGGATCACCCCCGGTAACCACGAGAATGGGGCGACCGATCTCGACAATCTGATCGATCACTCGGAAGCCCTCCTCCGTCGACAGCTCTCGGGGATCCCGACGAGGAATCGCCATCGCCCGGCAGTGGACGCAGGCCAGGGCACACGCGCGAGTGATCTCCCACGCGACGGTAAATGGAGTCAGGTCGAAGTCCACGGTCAGGTAAGAACCGCCACGCGCAGGCTGGTACACGGTCGCTTGTCGATCCATGTCCTAGCTCCTTCGATCGGCTGGGACGATGTCTCGTCGTCCGTCGATCTGTGTCGACATCGCGAAGTGCAAGGCCTTCGCGGCTGCTTCCTCACCGGAGTGGATGCAGTCCGGTACACCAACTCCTCGGTAGGCCGCGCCCGCGAGAAACAGGCCCGGGGTAGTGCGTCCGTCGAGCTCCGCCACGCGTTCGAGATGGCCCACGTCGTACTGGGGGATGCCTCGTCGCCACCGAAAGACCTCGGTGATGACCGGCTCGCCGGTGATGCCCAGAATATCCTCGACGTCCATACGAACGGCATTGATCAGCGCGTCGTCGTCAAGATCGACGATCGCCTCGCCCCGTGCACCGCCGACGAATGCGCGAATGAGACGGTACCCACTCGGCGCTCGACCGTCGAATTTCGTCGAAGAGCACGTGCACGCGGAGATTCGCCGATTCTCCCGACGAGGTACGACGAAGCCGAACCCGTCAAGCGGATGACCGACGTCGGCCCGACGGTAGCCAAGCGAGACCGTCGCCGTCGAAAGATAGTGAATCCGGGACAGGCTGGCGGCCAGCGCTGGATTCAGCTCGGCCACCAGCTCGGCAGAGACGTAAGCAGGCGTTGCCAGCACGACCGCGTCTGCTTCGATGGTCGACCCATCGTCGAGCACGACCCGGTACAGCGGCACGTCGCCATCCGGAGCGAACGGTGGACCCGCGTCACGCCGCGCGATGCGTCTCGCGCGGCGGCCCGCGATGAGCGAGACCGACTCCAGCCGCGCCAGCAGCGCATCGATAAGCTCCTGCATCCCGTTCGGAAACGACAGGAACGGCGAGATTACGCCTCTCCCTCGCGCCACGGCACCACCGGCCGCGAGGCCCACTGCATCCTGGGCGGACCGTGGCGTCGGCGCGCTAGCTGACCCCCGCGTCGTGTGACCCCCGCTGCTCTGGCCGCGCAAGCCTCGAATAAGGCTACCGTGCGTGCGCTCGAGCTCGGCCAGGCGCGGGAAGGTCGCCTGGATGCTGAGGCGCTCTGGATCAGCCACGTGAATCCCGGCCATCAGCGGCTCGGCGATCTTCTCGAGGGCCTCGTTTCCCAGGCGCCGACGGATGAAATCGGCGAGACTCTCGTCGTCGCGACGTCGGCGAGGCGGAATGACCAGGTCGAGTGCCATGCGCAGCTTGCCAGGCCAGGAGATCAGAGGCGACCGCAGGAAGGGTACGATTCGAACCGGAATGCCGAGCACCGCGCCATCGGGAAGCGCCATGAGCTGATCCCCGATCAGTACGCTCGTCCGCGCGCCCGCCTCTCGGGTTCCGATGAGCCGATCGGCGAGACCGAGCTCTCGACAAAGGTCGAGTGCCCACGGCTTCTGGGCAAGAAACGAATCCGGTCCGCCTTCGAGGATGAAACCGTCCCGGCGTCGGGTTTTGATCTTTCCTCCAAACTCCGGGCTGCCTTCGATGACAGTACAGGTCACGGGTTCCGCCAGCGCTGCGCCCTTCGTCTGGATGTAGTAGGCGGTGGCGAGGCCGGTGATCCCTCCGCCGACGACGACGATGCGCCTCACCTCTGGCCGACCGCCTTGCTCACGACGTCGGCCAGGGCTTCGATGAAGAGCGGCGTGGTATTCATCGACTGGATCCGCTCCAGGTGGGCACCGGCGTCTTCGGCGGCACGCTTCGCCTCGACGTCGACGTCGTAGAGAATCTCGAGGTGATCGGCAACGAAGCCCACCGGCGCTACCAGGATCTCGTGGATGCCCGTGCGCGCCAGGTCGACGACCACGTCTTTGAGCTGTGGCCCAAGCCATTCAACCTGGCGCGCGCCGGCACTCTGGTAGCAGACCTGCCACTGATCCGGTCGCAGCTTAAGCTCTGCCGCGACCAGCCTTGCCGTTTCGCGAAGCTGCGCGTCGTACGGGTCACCCTCGGCGAGAATACTCGTCGGAAGGCTGTGCGCCGTGAAGATGATCCGGACCTGATCGCGCGCGGTCGAGGGAAACCGTTGCCACGCCTCGGTCACCTTCTCGATAATGGCTCTGATGAACAGGGGGTGCGTATTCCAGCTCTCGATGTAGGTGACCTCGGGATCAAGGCGCAGCGCGTCCAGAGCCTGGCGTAACGCCTGAAAGTACGCACCGACACTCAAGCGGGAGTACTGGGGCGCCATGCACAGCGCGACGATTTTCTGATGGCCATCCGCCGCGATCTGAGCCACCGCATCACGGATGTACGGATGCCAGTGTCGCATGCCAACGTACACCGTGTAGCGCCGGTCGAGCGCGGTCGCATTCAGCCGTTTCTCGAGGGCACTGGCCTGCGCTCGCGTGATGTCGACCAGGGGTGAGCGGCCGCCCACGAGCGCATAACGGTGCCGCATCTCCTCGACAAGGTGCGGCGGCGTCGGGCGGCCACCCCGAATATCCAGGAGATAGGCTTCTATCTGGTCCAGTGATTCCGGGCTTCCGTAAGCCATCATCAGCACTGCGTAGGTGGATTGAGCCATGCCTGTTGGTTCTCCTCCCAGGATCAAGGCACGCACGACAAGCCGGCTATCCTGACGGACTCGCCTCTGGCCCACGACGGCTGGGCAAGCCCGGTCCCCACGCCCACGGAAGCCACAGCTCATCGGCAAGCGTACGTTGAGCCTCCTGAACACAGCCTGAAAGCGGCTGCGCCGAGCCTGAATTTTTCCTGAATCGCGCCATCCTCCATACTGTCACCGCAGCCAACGCTCCCCGGCGGCTCACGCGCTGCCCATCTGCCGCTATAATGCTCCTCGGGTGAGCGTGTCAGAACAGTTCCCGACCGCGCGCGTGCGCGACGTGGATCAGGGTGTATTGAGGAGGCGAAGGACATGGCGGTAACGGGTGAGCTATCGTACGAAGTCGTCAGCGACTGGGAGAAGCTCCCAGAGGGGTATACGCATCGGGACGTCTGTGGCGTCGCGGTCGACTCGCGCGATCGCGTTTACATCATCACGCGCGACCAGCCGCGCGTGATCGTCTACGAGCGTGATGGAACCTTCGTGAGATCGTGGGGCGAGGAAATCTTCACCAATCGCACGCACGGCATCACCGTCGGTCCGGACGACGCGGTGTATTGCGTCGACGATGGCGGCCACGTGGTACGTAAGTTCACCCCCGAGGGTACGTTGCTGATGACACTCGGAACGCCGGGCGTCGCCTCTGATACCGGGTACGATGGGCACAGCCTCGAAAGTATTCTCCGGGGTGGTCCGCCGTTCAATCGTCCCACGAATCTCGCCGTCGCTCCCACGGGTGACCTGTACGTCACCGATGGCTATGGCAACGCGCGTGTCCATCGCTTCAGCTCCAACGGCGACCTGATCCAGTCGTGGGGTCAGCCCGGCAGCGCGCCGGGCCGTTTTCATCTACCACACGGAATCTGGGTTGCCCACGATGGTCGGGTGTTCGTCGCCGACCGCGAAAACGATCGCATCCAGATTTTTAGCCCCGATGGCGAGTTTCTCGACCAATGGACCGATGTCCAGCGACCGACAAATATTTACATCGACCGGGACGGGCTTGTCTACGTCTCCGAGCTGTGGTGGCGTCCCGGCCAGCGCTCCTTCACCCGCGGAGTGATCAAAGAGGATCAGCCCGGGCGCGTAAGCGTCTTCGACCTGAATGGAAAGGTGCTGGCTCGCTGGGGCAGCAGCGATCGCTGCGCGCCAGGTAGCTTCTGCGCTCCACACGACATCTGCGCTGACTCGCGGGGACACGTGTACGTCGCCGAGGTCACGTACACCTTCGCGGGCAGAGCAGGCCTGGTTCCGCCGGACTGCCACACGTTCCAGAAGTTCGCGCGGAAGCGGTAACGCGCGACGTGACGATCAGGTGGCCTGCTGCCGGTAGAGCTGCGCCCGATGGACGTAGCTTTCTGCCGACCGGCGAATGGCTTCGATCTCGTCAGGTCGAAGCGAGCGCACCACTTTGCCCGGCACGCCGAGCACGAGCGAACCCGGCGGGATCCGGGCGTTCTCAGTGACCAGCGCGTTCGCCCCAACGATGCTGTCGTGCCCAACCGTCGCGCCGGTCAGTATCGTCGCGTGCATGCCGATCAGCACGTTGTCCTCGACGACGCAGGCGTGGACGATTGCTCCGTGCCCGATCGTCACGTACTCGCCGACGGTGCACGGGAAGCCTGGATCCACGTGAAGCGTGGCATTATCCTGAACGTTCGTGAAACGACCAATCCTGATTGGCTCGCTGTCGGCACGCAGAACAGCGTTGAACCAGACGCTCGCGCCCTGGTCGAGGGTTACCGCGCCGACCAGCATCGCTCCATCCGCCACGAACGCGTCGAAGGCGACCGACGGTACTTTTCCTTGAAACTCGCGAATCATGCATCCTCATTCGTGTTGGCTTGGCTCCAGCATTATACCCGAGCCCTGGCCGGTCGCACGATACGCCTCCGCGCGCGCGGAACGATCGAGACTTTCGAATTGACGGTCACCTCCGACCCGCCTGCGCTGCCACCGTGATCGCCAGGTGCTGCCATACTGGGCGACGACGTACGAGCCGAGGACGACCAGCGCAGCGCAGGCCTGCAACGCGAGACCTTCGACGGTCGGGAACACGGCGAACCAGACGCCGAGCCATTCGGGGAACGCGAGACCGACCGGAGTCGAGCCGATCCAGCCTGCGAGCTGTAGCTCCTGAGCGCTCTCGCCCACCATCACGACGAGCACGACCCCGAGCAGGACGCCCGTGACGATCAGCATCCGACGGTAGGGGAGGTGACGATGGGCGACGAAGGTCAGAACGGCGACGATCACGGTCAAGAGAAGGCCGACCGCCACGCCCTCCAGAACCACCGTCGAGCCCGCCTGCAGTCGAAGATTCTGAAGGAACAGGACGACCTCGAAGCCTTCGCGATAGATCGCGGTGAAACCCAGCAGAATCAGGCCCGCGTAGGCGCTGGATCGCTCGCTCTCCGAAGAATCGATCAATCGCTGGCCTCGGCGATTGTGGTGGGCGATCCAGCCGGTCCAGTAGAGCCTGTGGAAGAACCAGTTCATCACGATGAGCAGGACGACGATCGCCAGAAGGCCAGTGCCGGCCTGAACGTCCAGCTCTGGTGCGTCGATCGCTGAGATGACGGCGACGACCACAAACCACGTCGCGAGCGTTGAGAGCAGCGCCAATCCCGCGCCCAGGGCGACCGGCCGGCCGTAGCCTCGCTGACGACGAGTGAGACCCGCCGTGATCGCGGCCAGAACGAGAATTGCCTCGAGGCCCTCCCGGAAGACGAGAATACCGCTATTGACCACGACCGCGGTCGGACTGAGGTCGCGGGCGGTGGGGTCTGGCGCACCGTTCGCCGTGACCGCCTGCCAGACGAGGACGCCGGTGACGAGCAGCACCGCCCCGAGGAGGAGGATGGCTTTCGCGGACGGGAGACTCCGTGGCATAGACCTCTCTTTTGATTAGGTTAGGCTAACCTAATGCAGTGTAGCGGGACAGTCCCGGTGCGTCAACCATTCAGGGATCGCCGCACGCGGATCCACCGCGCAGCACGCGATGGACCACGCGGGGATCATTCGCATTGCGCGGTTTGCGCGGGAATCACAACGTACGAGGAGGCTGGTCGAAGCGCGGCTACGTGGCGGTTTCGGCCGAGGGGACCGGTCCAGTGGACGGCAGGTCGGGTGCGTAGACCCAGATCTTGTGAGCCACCGCGCCGTCGAGCTCCACCGTGCGCTCGCCGATGGTGATGCACAGGCGATCCGGGTTCGCCGTCTCCCGGTCGGCGACGACGACGTCCGCGCCGGGCCGAATCCCGACCTCGCCAACCTGACGGAGCAACGCCGTCTCGTCCTCGACCACCTCCGAGATGCACAGGACCCGCAGCGCCGTGGCGACGGGAGCGTGGCTCAGACGCATCGCGCGGTACCGACGGAGGAAGTCGTGGGTACTGGGAGCGCTACCCGGAATGGGGTTACCGTGGGGACACGTTGTCGGGTTCCCCAGTAGCGCAACCATCTGCGCCTCGATGGCTGGCGTCAGCGCGTTCTGGAGCGCGTGCGCCTCCTCGTGGGCAGAGATCCAATCCATCTTCAGGACATCCATCAGAAATCGCTCGGCGAGCCGATGTCGACGCAGGCTCTCCTCGGCAGCGGCGATACCATGCTCGGTCAGGCGCGCTCCCTTCAGGCGATCGACGATCACGTACCCGTCGCGCTCGAGACGGTGCAGCATCTCCGTCACGCTCGGAGGGGACACTCGAAACTTCTCCGCCAGGCGAGCGTTGACCACGGCATCGCCTTCGACCGTGATGTTATAGATCGTCTCGAGGTATTCCAGGGCAGTAGCGCTCAGCATCGCTCGACATCCTTGGGACGTAGCGTAAGGTAATGCGACGCTTGACGTCAATTCACTGACCGATAATAACGGGCGTCCCTAACGGCGTCCAGGGATACAACCGAGGCATCACGCTGGCTGGTGTCTCGACACAGCCGTGCGATCCAGTGTAGACCTGTCCCGGGATCCCCGGTCCGTTGGTTCCTGGGCCAAACTTCGACCGCCAGGGCGCATCGTGAATGAAGTCGGCGTCTGCCTGGTCGAACAGCATCGCAAAGTTGGACTTGGCATCAGGATACCAGAATTTCGAGCCTCGCGGGTATGGCGAGTGGAACACAAACGGCGATGCCTTTTCGAGAATCTCGAACTGTCCAACCGGGGTTGGCAGGTCAGAGCCGCCGCTCGTGATCAAGGTGCTCAGAAACGGCTTGTCTCCCTCGTACGCCGTGAGCGTCTGCGTTCCGAGCGAGATCTTGATGACCTTGTTCGTAATCGTGAGGCCGGTGTAGAGCGCCTGAGCGCGATTTCCGACGTCATCGACCGCGTCGACCAGGAAACGATACGAACCGGGGGAAACGATCCGTCCGGCGCGATCTCTCCCATCCCACGCGATTCGCACGGTCTGATCCGGCGGTCGCCGCCCAAGTGCATAGGTGCGGATTGCCCTCCCAGAGGTCATCGGCAGAATCGACACGCTGATGTCAGCCGCGCGCGACACAGTGAACTGGATCGGTACGGACTGGTAGATCGGATTCGTGGCCCAGGTACGATAAAGCACGTCCTCGATGCGCGGCGCAGTTTGCAAGACGAGAATCGGAACCGTCGCGGGCTGGCTGCTCTGTCCTGCCTTGTCCAGCACCCAGAGATGAACGAACCATTGGCCATCCCCGAGATTGGGCAGTCGCCCGGACTGCGCCGAGCCGTCGAAATTTTCGCCAGACGCCGGGGGTACTGCCGTCGGCGCCCGCTCGTGATCGGCCGTCAGAATCAGATGATCGATCGCGTCGGGAACCTCCGCGCTCACCGTCCAATGCAAGACCGGCTGATCCTGCCCTCCAGCCGCCGGCACCCCATCGATCGTGTGCGCGACACCGGCGACGGTAAGGCTCTGGACGGAGGGAGGCAGATTGACAATGCCGAAACCCGCCACTCCGTTGTCGAAGGCGCTCCAGACGCCGGCTCGTCGCGTCTCGGCGTCGAGGAAACGCGCCTGCCAGCGGTACTGGCCCGCGTCCAGCTTCGCGATCGTAATCCGGGCGCTAACCCAGTCACCCGACACGGGAACGACGTCACCTTGCACTGTCGGCTCGCCGCGGAACTGCTGACCAAGCTTCACGACCTCCACCTGCGGAACCAGCGCCTGTCCCGCCTCGGCCGGCGCTCGGAAGCTCACGGTAATTCCGCGCACACTCCAGCCATTCGCATCGAGCTTTCGTCCGTCGAGCGTCTGCTGGGTCAGGTCAATCGGCGCAGCAACCATCGCAGGGAGACTGGGCGTTGCTGTCACCGCCGAAGTCGAGATCCGCGGAGATGCATCGGTAGCCGGATTCGACGACTGGCTCGCCACTTCAGCAGCCGCGTTGGGAGTCGGCGTTGCCGCAGCCGGGGACGGACTGACCGAGCAGGTGGTAACCCCGAGCGCGATGATACCTCCGACGAGAAGACTGAACGATAACCGACCTATACGACGGACACACTGTAGCACGACCACTCTGTCCACCTCGGCGCTTGATGCTTCGTGCGGGTTGGCGACGCGTGACCGACGCGCGTGAAGGGTGCGGGAGCGTGGAAGGAGAAAGATGGTGCCGATCGGATCGCCCGGTCACTCACTAATTACAACGTGCGAGGGGCCGCCGACGTTCCATCGTCGACAGCTGGAAACGTGGTTGGTGGAACCTCCCGTGTGGGATACCAGGCTCGCTCTGTTTCCACCTTACTGGGAAAAAGGCAGAATAGCAATTTTCAGAGATTCCGCTGACGGTAACAGACCGGAAGGACGAGCGTGGAGGACGCGGGCAATGATTCCGTGCTTGCCGACGGGCGGTCGCCCGCGCGGCGGATCAGGGCCGATGAGCGCTCCGCGACCGGAACTACGCGTGCCGGCTGGCGACCGCGCTCACCGCCTTGAACTGCGACGCCAGCGACGGGTAGAGCGATCGGTAGATCGGATAGTAATCCGCGTAGATCCGGGCGTTCTCGCCCGGCGCGACCTGGTCGACGACGCGAATGGTCCGTGCACAGGCGCCTGGGACATCGTGGTAAAGGCCCGCGCCAACACCCGCGAGGAGCGCCGCGCCGTAGGCAGCCCCTTCGGTCACGTTGACGAGGGCGATCTCGGTCCCGAAGACATCAGCGAGAATCTGTCTCCAGAGCGCGCTCCGGGCACCGCCGCCCGAAGCCCGCACCTGGGAGATCGTGATACCGAGCTCGCGCATCAGCTCGAGCGAGTCGCGCAAGCCGTAGGCGACGCCCTCGAGGACGGCGCGAATCAGATGTGCCTTCTGGTGGCGGAGTGTCAAGCCAAAGTAGACACCACGGGCATCCGGATCCGGGTACGGTGTCCGCTCCCCGGTCAGATACGGCAGGAAGATCAGGCCTTCGCTTCCGGCGGGCGCGCTCTCGGCTTCGGCCGTCAGGATATCGTAGACGTCGGCGCCGGACGTGCGCGCCTCGCTCAGCTCCCGCTCTCCCAGCGCATCGCGGAACCAGCGGAACGAACCCGCTGCGGACAGCATCACTCCCATCAAGTGCCAGGTGTTCGGGATGGCGTGACAGAACGCGTGCAGCCGTCCTTCTGGCTCACGGCGGTAGCTCTGGCAAGAGGCAAAGACGACACCTGACGTGCCGAGCGTTACCGAGACGATGCCTTCGGATACGATGCCACTGCCAACGGCCTGGGCAGCCTGGTCACCGCCTCCACCGACGACCGGCGTTCCCTGGATCAGGCCCAACTCGTCGGCAGCTTCTCTGGAGATCTGCGCACTCACGACCGGCGACTCGTAACAGTCCGGTAGCCAGGCACGCGGAATCTCGAGGGCACTCAGCATCTCCTCCGACCAGCGGCGATGCTGAACGTCGAACAGCGCCGTGCCAGACGCGTCCGAAACCTCCGTCGCGAAGACGCCGGTCAGGCGGTACCGCAGATAATCCTTGGGCAGGAGCACGCGCGCAATCCGCTGGTAGACATCAGGCTCGTTCTCGCGGACCCAGAGGAGCTTTGGAGCAGTGAAACCCGGGAGCACCGGATTGCCGATCAGATCGAGCAGCCGGTGCTCGCCAATCTGCCTGGTGATCGCCGCACACTGGGAGCCCGTGCGCTGATCGTTCCACATAATGCACGGGCGCAAGACGCTGCCGTGCGCGTCGAGCGCGACAAGGCCATGCATCTGGCCGGTGAGGCCAACGCCGACGATTCGTCTCGGGTCCACGCTCTGCAGGACGTGGCGGACTGCCTTGACCGTGGCAGCCCACCAGTCACGGGGATTCTGCTCTGCCCACAATGCACGTGGCGTGAGCATGGGGTAGTCCGAGGTAGACGACCCGACCACGCTACCCGCGTCATCGATGAGCAGCGCCTTGGTCCCCGTCGTTCCAACGTCGATTCCGAGCAGGTAGGTACCTACTGCCATTGCTCCCCCTGCTACCAGCCAGCACGCACCTCAGCCGCGTTGCAGCGGCGGAAGCGCCGGTAGATGGCCGGGCGCCGACGCGCGGGCACGGATCAGATACGCCTCGAGCCAGCCGCGCGCTTTGTCCGGGTGCTCGGTGGCCCAGATGATCGCCTCATGGTCGAGGCTGTTGATGCGATCGTTCGCCGCGCGAATCGCATCCATGCAGTTCTTCAGCGCAACGTCGACGGGCATGCGCACCGGGTTGATGTCGAGGCCGAACCAGCCCTCATAGCCATACATCTTCAACGTATAGAGGGTGGCCTCGGTTGCCTCGGGCGAGAGGACGCCGACATTGAGATCCTGGTCGTAGTTCCCGAGCGGCTGGCTGTTCCAGTGAGTGTGCGCGAGCCGACCGTACTCCATGGCCATCCCATACGAATAGGGCATGTCCTCGTAGCCCATCAGCATGTGGCCAGCTTCGGGATTGAGCGCGACCAGCGCGTGGCCCTCGGCAAGTAGCCTCTTGTTCTCCAGGTTGCGCAGCAGCGACTCGACCTTCATTCCGAGCAGAATGCCCTCGAACGTCGTGCCATAGAGAATATGCCCTCGTGGCTCATAGGGCTTCGGCTCCTCGGCAACGCGGACGCCCGGCACCGCGTCCATCGCCTCTGCCAGGCCCGATGCGAATCGGTCACGTGCCGCGCGAAGATCCATCCCGAAGGCATTCTCATACCCGTCGATGCCGGGCCAGATCACCGCCAGGTCGGTGTCCAGCTCGCGGTTGAGCTGGAGCGCCCGGATCGTGCGATCGATCGCCGCGCGCCGCCGCTCCGGTATCGGATTCGAGAGAGAGCCCCACTCGAACTGCGCATCGTAGAAGAGCAGCGGGATGACCGTCACGATCTTGATGCCCGTATCCCGCGAAAACTGTTTCCAGAGGTCGAGATTCTCTTCGTTGATCTCGTTCGGGTAATGGGCCTCCAGGCCCGCGAGCCCGTAATCCTTGAGCGACGCGGCAATGTCCAGCCGCCGCTCGATGTCGATAACCGGCTGGTAACGATCGTGGAACCGGCTCGCGGGCGGCGAGAAGAACCAGATTCCCGCGGAGAACTTCAGGTCCAGGTTGAACGTCTGAAGATGCGCGACAAGCTCCTCCGGGCTTCGTCGCCTCGCCTGTGGCCGCAAATCTCGCAAGGGCATATTGGTCGCTCCTTCTGCGTGAACCGCTTGGCCGGTCTTCCCGGTCGTTCGCCCTAGTTCTTCTGGAAAGCGGCGTCGAACGCCACCTGCGATGGCGCGAAGTCCAGCGTCCGAACGAATCGGACCGCTTCCGCCGCGCCGTGCTCGCGATCCATTCCGCTATCTTCCCACTCGACCGATAGCGGCCCCTGGTAGCCAATGCGATTCAGCGCGCGAATGATCGGCTCGAACTTGACGTCGCCGTGCCCCGGCGACACGAAGTCCCAGCCACGGCGACGGTCGCCAAAGTTGACGTGGGACGAGAGAATGCCGTTCTCGCCATCCACCAGAACCTTGGCATCTTTCACGTGGACGTGGAAGATGCGATCCGAGAAGTGGAGAATGAACTTCGCCGGGTCGATTCCTTGCCAGACAAGGTGACTCGGATCGAAGTTGAATCCAAACTCTGGCCGGTGACCAATCGCCTCGAGCGCGCGCTGTGCGGTATGGAAATCGTAGGCGATCTCGCTCGGGTGAACCTCGAGTGCGAACTTTACATCGTGACGTCCGAACTCGTCGAGGATGGGATTCCAGCGCTCGGCAAACTGCCGGTAGCCTGCCTCGATCTGCTCTGGAATCTGTGGCGGGAATGGAAACCAGAGATGCCAGATCGACGAACCGGT
The DNA here is from genome assembly GCA_902810745.1 of Chloroflexota bacterium. Taxonomy (GTDB): domain Bacteria; phylum Chloroflexota; class UBA6077; order FW602-bin22; family CADDYW01; genus CADDYW01. The sequence goes on from CADDYW010000020.1 coordinate 39,565, forward strand.
AAAGCCGGTCACGACCTTGACTCCCAGGTTCCGCGCGGCTCGTGGTGCCGCCATGCACCATTCAGTCGCCCATTTACGCATCGCCTCGGGGCTCCCGCGGTGCTCCGGCGGAACGAACCCCGCGTGACGGGCATCGAGCGGCTCGTCACAGATAAGCTGACCCGCGAGATGAATGCTGAAGGCGTAGACCTCGAGACCATACTTTCGGAGTAGCGCCCGCCGTCCCTCGGCGTAGCCGGGATCCTCGGCCGCGCGAATCACGTCGAAATGATCACCCCACGATGCCAGCTCGAGTCCGTCGTATCCCCAGCTCTTCGCCTTGGCAGCAAGCGTCTCCAGTGGTAGATCAGCCCATTGTCCGGTGAACAGTGTAACTGGTCTCCCCATTTCTCCCTCCGTGCACTATAGTGGCTGCAGCGCTCAGGTGCATACGATTATACTCTTGACGCTGCCACTGGGAAAATCGGCTCTTTCGGTTGGTTCCCGCCTGATGCCGCTGGCTCACGCCCGTAGGACGGAGAGTCGCGAGCATCCATCCCACGGGTACACCCGAACGATCAGATCGAGAAGCTTCCTGGTAGAGGTTAGCTGAACAATGCCACGCCTTCCTTACGTCGATCTCCCGCCCGGCACCACCTCGAGCGACCTCGCGGCTCTGTTCCAAGAAATCGCGGGACTTCGGGGCTCGGTCCTGCACCTGCATCGTGCGCTCGCAAACCAGCCCTCCGCGCTCCGGGCATTCATGGGAATGTCGCGCTACGTACGGAATGAGTCGCCGCTCTCCCCGGTCCTCCGCGAGCTGGCGGTCCTGGCGACCGCGTATGCTCTCGACGTCGACTACGAGATCTTCCACCATCGCCGCGCCGCGCGGTCCGCCGGGGTGACGGACCGTCAGCTCGCGACCTTTCCCAGATGGGCCGACGCGGGCGCGGACGTCTTCGACCGGACCGAGCGCGCGGTGCTCGCCTACGCCGATCAGCTCGCGCGTACGCGTCGGGCCGACGACGCGACATTCGCCGAGCTCCAGTCGCGACTGTCCGTGTCCGAGATCGTTGATCTCACGATAACCCTCGGCTGGTACCATCTCTGCGCGGTCATCATCAACGGTCTGGGAATCGAACCGGAGGAGGACCTGCACGCCCCTGCAGGTGGCTGACCGTTGACGGGGGATTGCTCCGAGCTCCACGAGGTGCGTCGCCCCCCGACGGCGGAACCGGACAATAACCTTCGTGCTGACCCACCGCGCCACCTGCAGCGCGCACTGCTCCAGCCATTACCCGCTCATCATCACGGTCGTTGATCACGGAGGCGGCAGGTCAAGCGCGGCAGGCCGCATCAGCAGCGATCCAGCCGTTGCCCGCGTTTGACGGAGCGCCGCCATGCGCTTCAGCCCGCGATGTGGCGTGACCGGCTCACTCCCGCGCACGTACGGAACACTGGTGTGGTGACGAGCGTACCGGACGCCCGGTCGCGATGACGTTCGACGTTCCACGCGGCGAGGTGAGAAGCCGTGTCGTCGCGGCAACCTGCGCGTCTTCGGGAGGTTGCCGTGCCGACCTCACAGTGCCACACGGCGCAGGTTCCACGGCACGCGCAGCGCGTCGCGGATGCTCTCGTAGCTCCGATGGTTCGCAATCGCCGCCTCGATCGCCGGTGAAAACACCTCGCGGTAGAACTCGGGTCCCATGCGATCGATAATCTCGCGGTCAAACATCTCCGCGGTCTGGGGGATTCCGTCGAGCTCGGGGTACCCGCCCTCGGCTGTCACCTGCTCTCGCCCTCGTCGCAGGACGTCGGTGACCTGCGCCTGCTTCGCGGGTGTGGTCGCGAACTTCCGGCGGGCGATGACCTTGGCAAGCCAGAGAGCGTAGCCCTTCGCCAGGTCAGGGGACATCCCCTTACGCTCGTTCTTGATTCGATTGTACTCGGCAAAGACGTCGAAGCGTCGGATTACGGCGGCGGGCACCAGTGCTTCACGCCTCTGTGAAGATTCTGCCATCGCGCGCCCGTCCTCTCGACATCGATTCGGGCAGGAACTATTCCCACCGCCGCGGCATTATAATCTGCTTGCTACCGCGCCCCGTCAGACGACACGGTCACGCGAAGGGACCGGAGCGTACTCATCGGCTTCGCGTCGACGGCCCAGGACAGACTCTCGGAGGTACCGTGACAGGTTCGCAACGCACGATCATCGCAGCCAGCCCGAACTGCTTTCTCGAGTTCAACCCATTCGTCGCCTATCGCCACTTCCCATCGGTCGGAATTCGCTTCGTCGAGATTCCGGCCGCCCCCTCGGGCTTTGGGATGTTCGCTCCGGAGCTCATGGAGACAGCCGATGTCGAGCGGCTGAAAGAACGCCTTGCGGGCATCGGCGTGACCCCGATCAGCGTCGGGGCGTACTGTGATCTGCTTCAGCCGCGCCTCGTCGAAGCATTGCGGCGGCGTATCGACTTCGCGCAGCAGCTTGGTGCCATCAACGTCGTCAGCGACGCGACCCGGCAGCTCGAGGTCGATGCCGAGCAGTGGCGCAAGCTCGTCAACATCCTCCGCTACCTCGGCGACTATGCGGCCGACCGGGGCGTTCGCATCGCGCTGGAGACGCACGGCGGGCTGACCCGTAACGGCGGTCTCGCCCTCAAGCTGCTCCAGGCCGTCGACCACCCGACGATCGGCCTCAACTACGACACCGGTAACATCTATTATTACAATGACAATCTTGATCCTGCCGAAGACGTGAAACAGGTTGCCGATCGCGTCGTGCAGGTTCACCTGAAGGATACTGCTGGCGGAAAGGGGGAGTGGGAGTTCTGCGCTCTGGGGGACGGCCGAGTAAACTTTCCGGCGATCATTGCCGAGCTGCAAGCCGCTGGATTTCACGGTCCCTACAGTCTGGAGCTTGAAGGACGCCGGGGCGAGGATTTCAATCGCGAGCAGCACCTGGCGCGGATCAAGAAATCTATAGACTATCTTCGACGAATCGGGCTTGTATCGGACTCGTCTGGCTGATCGGCAATCCTGCTGGTGGGAGAGTGCCCGCGATGCCGTGGGTCGGCAGGCATCTCCCGATCAGTCGTTCTAGCATCACGCGACGCGCTCAAGGTTGCCCTCGAGTCACCGTGGGACACCGACTCTCCCACGGTGGCGCTGGAAACGACGCCGGCCGCTCGCGTGGAACCGAAGATTCGACACGAGGAGTTGTGTGACATGGCTGCGGTCAACAAAATCGGAATAGGGATCATCGGTATCGGTTGGGTCGCGCACGAGCATATCAAAGCCTGGAAGAACAACCCGCACTGCGAGATCGTCGCGCTGTCCAGCCACTCCCGAGAGAACGCGATGATGGCTCAGCAGCAGCACGGCCTGGTGGGCGCCCGAATTTATACCGACTGGGCAGACTTGATCCGAGACGACCGCGTGGACCTGGTCGACGTCTGCTCGATGAACCACCTCCACGTGCCTCAGGGAGTCGCCGCTGCCGAAGCTGGAAAGCATGTTCTCATCGAGAAGCCAGCCGCGAACGATCTTGAAGGTCTCCGACGGCTGGAAAGTGCGATCGACAGGGCGGGCGTGAAGAGTCTCGTCGGTTTTGAGCTTCACTGGAGCCCGTACTTCCAGTCAATCCACTCGATGATCGACAACGATTTCTTCGGCTCGATCTATTACGCAGAGTGTGACTACTTCTCCGGGAACTGGGAAAAGTGGTATCCCGGCTACACCTGGGTAAAGACGAAGGAGAAAGGAGGCTCGGCCCTGCCCGCGGCCGGCTGCCACGCGGTCGACGCGATTCGCCAGTTCGTTCGCTCGGATGCCGTCGAAGTCTTCGCCTACGCCGACAACTTCACCAGCGTGATGGAATGGGATCCGACCATCATCACTCTGATCAGGTTTGCGAACGGCACCATCGGCAAGGTTGGTTGCGTCCTGGAGGGAAACGTCAAGTATCAGTTCAACGTACGGCTGCACGGACGCAAAGGGACACTGGTCAACGACCGCTTCCTCACTGACTACCTCCCGGGCCAGACGGGCTGGGCGCAGTTCCCGACAATTCTGCCGGATACCCCGGAGGTCTCGCACCATCCCTTCCAGGGTGAGCTGGATCACCTGATCGACTGCATCAGGGAGAATCGCACGCCAATTGTCGACATCAAGGACGCCGTGAAGACGCACGAGATCTGCTTTGGAGCGGAGCTCTCGGCGCGGGAAGGGCGGCCAGTCCGCCTCCCGCTGCCACGGTGATCGGCTCCAGGGGGAAACGATGCTTCGTGTCGGCCTCATCGACTGCGACACCAGTCACGTTGTCGCGTTCACGCAGCGCCTCAACCACGTCGGTATCGACGACGCGCAATGGGTCGACGGCGCTCGCGTCGTCGCCGCGTACCCTGGGACCTCGCTGATCAGTCCCGAGCGCATCCCTCATCACGTGCAGCAGCTACGCGATTACGGCATCGACATCGTCGATCGCGCCGAGGATCTCCTTGGCCGGATCGACGCGGTGTTCGTCGAGTCGGTCGACGGAAGCGTTCACCTGGAGCGAGCACTGCCATTCATCGAGGCGGGGCTCCCAACCTTCGTGGACAAGCCCCTCGCGACCTCGACCGCGGACGCCCGTCGCTTGATCGAAGCTGCGCGAGCACGGGATGTTCCGCTGATGTCCGCCTCGGCCCTGCGCTACGCGCTCGAGGTCCAGGATGTTCAGCGTCGCCAAGAGGAGCTTGGACCAATCCTTGGCGTCGACGCTTACAGCCCGGCGAGCCTGCATCCACGCAATCCGGGCCTGTTCCATTATGGCGTACACGGCGTCGAAATGCTCTACGCCCTGATGGGAACAGGGTGCCGTTCAGTGCGCTGCGTGTACCAGGACGACGCGGAGGTCGTGGTGGGGCGCTGGGCAGACGGGCGGCTGGGAACGGTGCGCGGAACACGACGCGGCGCCTACGCGTTCGGATTCACCGCGTTCGGCGCGAAGCAGGTCGTCCAGGCTAGCGTGGACGGCCGCTACTTCTATCGCGAGCTTCTCAAGGTCATCGTCGAGATGCTCGTCACCCGTCGATGGCCGCTGAGCGCGGAAGAGCTGCTGGAGCCAGTCACGTTCCAGGAAGCAGCACTAGAATCGGCGCGCCGCGGAGGCGACGAGGTACCGGTGGGCTAGCTCGGCCGAGGCGGGGCAAGGGCAGACCAGCAAAATCGTGCACCGCTCCCGAGCTGCCTCGTTCGGAGAGGCAGCTCGCCTTCCAGATCCGCAATTTTCGGCGGGCCACCGTGGCGCGAACTTGCCGCCGTGGCCCGTCGTTCGTCAACGCCAGAACTGCAGCCGCTCGGCGAGCGATTCCCGCGGAGATGCAGTCAGCGCCGCGGACACGTGCATCGCGAGCGACGCCGCGATGGCCATCACGGCGAGCGCGCGTGCCGCGCCGCGGACTGATGGGTAAATGAGTAGCCCAAAACCAAGACCAACCAGGATGTGAGCGACGGCGTGCTGGAGCATCTTCCCGCGCCAGACTCGCTCCTGTAGCTCCTCCAAGTGTTCGACGTTGAGCACGGCTTACCTCGGTCCCGGCAGATGCTGGGGGTTCGAATGTCCCGATGGGGCTTGCAAGAGCCGAGCCGGGCTCGACACGCGCACACGCTACACGAGGAGCGAGTACCCCCCGTCGGCGATGATCGTCTGCCCGCAGATCCAGCGCGCTTCCGGCCGACACAGCAACGTAACGACCTTGGCGATATCGGATGGTCTGCCCACACGCCCCATCGGCGCACGCCGTCCGAAAGCGAGCATATCCTCCTTATTCGTGAACGCATTGAGCGCCTCCGTCTCGACGACACCGCCGGAGACGCAGTTGACGCTGATCCCTTTTGGCGCGAGCTCGACCGCCAGGTACCGCGTCAGCGTCTCGAGAACCGACTTTGCCACGCCCGCGGCCGCGTAATTCGGCATGACGCGGAACGACCCGATACTGCTAATCGAGATAATTCGTCCCCAGCGGCCCTCCATCAGCGGAACCGCACGTTGGGCACACAGCAGAAGCGCTCGTCCCATCACGTCCAGCGTTTTCTGCCAGTGCTTGACCTTCAGCTCCATGGCTGGTCGCAGCATGCCGAGTGCAGCATTGCTGACGAGTACGTCGAGCGCTCCAAACTGTTCCTTCGTCTCTGCGAACAGTCGGTCCAGATCGTCGGGCTCGCTCACGTCCGCGCGAACTGGTACCGCGCGCACGCCGTACGAGCGTAGCTCGTCGACCGCCTCATCAGCCGCCGTACGGTGGCGGAGGTAGTTCACGACGATATCTGCTCCTCCCTTGGCGAAGAGACGGGCAGTTGCTCGTCCGATACCACGCGATCCGCCCGTAATCAAAACGACCTGCCCGGCAAAAGGGCGATCGCCACTCAGGGTTTCCGTATCCAAGATCGGCCCACCTCACCATCTACGCTGAGAACGAGTAATTGAAGGTGTGAGCCTCTTCCAGGTAGCGCGCCAGCAGTGTCGCGCACGCCTCGACGTCGCTCGCGCACACCATTTCGTTCACGGTGTGCAGGTAACGCGTTGGAATCGACAGCGTGATCGAGGGAACCCCTGCCCGTGACCGCTGAATACCGCCCGCGTCGGTGCCACCGCGCGGCAGGATCTCCATCTGGAACGGAATATTCTCACGTCGGGCGATGTCTCGGAAGTTGGCCACGAGGCGAGGATCACAGAGGAGCGACGAGTCCATGATCTTGATCGCCGCGCCCGCGCCCAGACGTGAGACCTGATTCGTATCCTTCATTCCCGGGATATCTCCGGCGACGGTGACGTCGATCGCGATGCCGATGTCTGGCTCCAGCCCGAAAGCTGCGGTCGTCGCACCGCGCAAGCCAACCTCTTCCTGGACCGTCGCCACCGCCATCACGTCGACCTGGTGGGAGCGAAGCGCACGCAACGCCTCGATCATGACCAGGACACCCACACGGTCATCCATCGCCTTCCCGATGATATTGTCTCCGACACGCTCGACCGTCCGATCCAGCGTCATCATGTCGCCCAGCTCGATCACTTCTCGTGCCTGCTCCGCCTTGAGCCCGACGTCGACGAAGATGTCGTCGAGCTTGGGCGCGGGTGGCTCCTGCCCGGCGAGGAGATGCACGGGCTTGGCTTCGAGCATCATAACGCCCCTCAGAACGCCACCTTTCGAGCTGTGGACGAGCACGCGCTGGGAAACCAGATTGCGTGCGTCGAAGCCACCGACAGGCTGGATTCTCAGGTAGCCATCGGAGTCAATCTGGCGAACCATAAAGCCGATCTCGTCAAGGTGTGCCGCGATCATCACGCGGCGGGACCCGTTGCCGCGCTTCAGCGCCACGGCGTTCCCCAGCTGGTCGATCCGAATCTCATCGACGAGCGGCCGAAGCGCCCCGATGGCGATCGCCCGGACCTGATCCTCCCGGGACGCGATTCCCGGGGCCTCTGACAGTCGCTTGAGCAGATCATAGTCAATAGCCATTCCCTTGCCTTTCTGAGTTGCTTGTTTTTCGCAAGTATACACTGCCGAGCCATCGCTCGCGACGATCGGCATCAGGTGCAGACCCTCCGAGCCCGAACGAGCGGCTTGTCGTCCCGTGCACCCATCGCAAGCTCAGGCCAGGACGTCTCCCCGCAGGGTTGCCAGGAACGGCAGGTTCCGATAGCGCTGCTGGTAATCCAGACCGTAGCCGACGACGAAGCAATCTGGGATGGTGAAGCCCACGTACCGAATCGGCAGGTCGATCAGGCGGTGCGCGGGCTTGTCGAGGAGCGTCGCGATCTCGAGGGAGGCAGGACGACGCGCACGTAGCGTGCGGAGGATGTAGCTCAACGTCAATCCGGTATCGATGACGTCCTCGACGACGAGGACGTGCCGTCCCTCGATGCTTTCATCCAGGTCCTTGAGCAGGCGAACTGAGCCGCTTTGTCGCGCCTCCGGCCCGTAGCTGCTGATCGCGATAAAGTCTACCGACACGGGAACCGTGATCGCGCGGATCAGGTCGGCGACGACCATGATCGATCCTTTCAGGACCGCGACGATGTGGATTTCTCGACCTTCGTAATCGCGCGAGATTGCCGCGCCGAGCTCGAGAATACGCCGATGAATGTGATCGGCATCGAACAGAGTGCGGTCGATCTCGCGATCTGCGAACGTCAATCGTTTGCTCACGGCGCGGAGAACACCTGGCTCGAGGTGAGAGAGCGCGCGGCTTGACCGGTGCCGCCCTGGAACGGTATAATTGACATTGCGTGGGGGCGTAGCTCAGTGGGAGAGCATTGCGTTCGCATCGCAGGGGTCAGGGGTTCGAATCCCCTCGCCTCCACCGCGTTCATACCCCTTCCGTCCGCCAACGATCCATCTGGACAAGCTTGGCAACGCGCCGTCGGAACTCTTCTCCCGTCGAGAACTCGGCCGCCAGATAGGTTCGAATCAGCTCGAGCGCCATGAACTCTCCGACGATCTGAGCCCCGAGACACAGAACATTCACGTCGTCATGCTCGACGCACTGGTGGGCGGAGTACAGGTCGTGGCATACCGCCGCGCGAATGCCTGGAATCTTGTTGGCAGCGATCGACGCGCCGACTCCGGTGCCGCAGAGCATGATCGCGCGATCAGCCTCGCCACGGATCACCGCGCCGCACACCTCCCGCGCAACGTCGGGAAAATCCACCGGTTCCGGCGTCCCGGGCCCATAACGTCGCACTTCGTGGCCCCAGGCCTCTAAGGCCCGGACGACCGGCTCCTGCAGGGCAAACCCGGCGTGATCACCGCCAACTGCGATCCGCATGTTCTTGACCTCCGCTGTACCTGTCGACCAGCCAGCGCCATCGGTAAGGTGGGCGCCTGCGACCTCCGCGACTCAGTGTATCATACGGCGTCCGGGTGAAGGGTCATCGAGCCGCCGTATGGATCATCCCGAGCCGCGGCAAGGAATCGGCGCCCGGCGCGGCCGATTTCGGGTACCCCTGGCCCGCACTCGGAGTGACACTGCGTCACGTTTCCTCTGAAACCCGTCTCACAATCAACCCCGCCCGTGTCCCGTTGATGCCGTTGGCGTATCCCTTGCACTCGCGGGTGCGAGAGGCAATGGCCAAACAAAGTTCTCAGCCGACCAAACCGGAGACTGTCCTTCAATACCGGTCGCCAATTGGCGCCCAGGACATTCGCGATACGCTCGCGATCAAGGAGCTCGATCTCTTCTTCATCACCAATCTCGATGGGAACGTTCCGCGCGGTAACGTCAACGGGCTGGGTCTCTACTTCCAGGACACGCGCTACTTGAGTGCTTACGAGCTGGTGCTCGAGGGAATCACGCCAATCTACCTGCTTTCGACCGGTCGCGAGCGCTTCAGTCTGCTGCAAGAGCTAACCAATCCCGATCTGCTCACACAATCCGGGCAGCACATTCCGCGGCAGGTCATTCGCATCCAGCGCCAGCGCGTGATTGGTCCAGACCTCTGGGAAGAGATCTCCCTCTCGAACTTCCACGAGGTTCCTCTCGAGCTGGAGCTCGCACTCGCGTTTGGCTCCGATTTCGCCGACATGTTCACGATTCGTGGTCTGGTCGATCTCGCCCGCGGCAAGCTCTACCCCGCATCCTGGGAAGACGAGTGCACGCTCACCTTCCGGTACGACGGGCTTGACAAGATCACCCGGATCACGCGAATCTCGTTCGATCCACCGCCGACCTCGCGGGCGCCCGAGACCGCTATCTACCAGCTTGCAATCCCGGCGCGTGGCGTGGCGCCGAAGATCAAGATTCACGTGTGGATCAGCCCGGGCCCCGGTAGCCTGGAACCCAGCATCACGCTGGCGACGCTCACCGAGCAGCGCAGTGAGAAGTATCGCCAGTGGCTTGCCGGGCAGGTTGGGATCACCAGCGACAACCCGACCTGGGACGACATGCTGGCCCGTGCGCGCTTCGATCTTCGGCTCCTCAACAGCCAGATTGGCGACACGGGCTACCCGGCTGCAGGGGTACCCTGGTACGTCGCACTCTTCGGCCGCGATGCTCTCATAACTGGCCTTCAGCTCAGCTGGTCCCCCTCGATCGTGTCCCAGATCCTGCGCGTCCTCGCACGTTTTCAGGGGAAGGCGCTCGATGATTGGAAAGACGAGCAGCCGGGCAAAATTCTCCACGAGCTCCGGCGCGGAGAGCTCGCAAATGCCGGGGTGATTCCGTTCAGCCCGTATTACGGGTCCGTGGATGCGACGCTGTTGTTCGTCATTCTTCTCAATCGCTACTATCGGACGACCGGTGATCTTGACCTGGTTCAGGAGTTGAAAGGGGCCTTCGAAAGTGCGCTGGAGTGGCTCGAAAGATATGGCGACCTCGACGGCGATGGCTTTATCGAGTACGAGACCCGTTCGCCGGCCGGGCTCCGGAATCAGGGCTGGAAGGATTCATGGGACGCAATCGTCAACGAGGACGGGTCTCTGGTCGAGCCACCGGTCGCTCTCGTCGAGGTACAGGCGTACGCCTACGCCGCCCGCCGAGCAGCAGCGTCGATCTATCGTGCGCTGAATCAGCCCTCCCAGGCAGCAAAGTACGACTACCAGGCAGACTGGCTGCGAGACCACTTCGACGCTGCGTTCTGGATGGAAGACCAGGGGTGCTATTGCCTGGCACTCGATAAGCACAAGCAGCCGGCCCGCGTTGTCAGCTCGAACGCGGGCCAGGTTCTCTGGACTGGAATCGCGCCAACGGAACACGCGCGGGCCGTGGCTGCGCGTCTGATGCAGCCAGATATGTTCAGCGGGTGGGGTATTCGCACCCTCTCCGAGCGCGAAAAGCGCTATAACCCGATGGGCTACCACGTCGGAACAGTCTGGCCGCACGATAATTCGCTGATCGCCCTTGGCTTCAAACGATACGACGAAGACGACAAGGTGCTCCAGATCCTCAGCGGTCTGTACGACGTCGCACGTCAGGTTCCCGACGGCCGACTGCCCGAGCTCTTCTGTGGATACCAGCGCGTTGCCGACGAGGATCCCGTTCGCTATCCGGTCGCCTGTAGCCCTCAAGCCTGGGCCGCTGGCGTCTTCGACTTCTTTATCCAGATCATTCTCGGGCTCCGGCCAGACGCACCGAATGGCGTCCTCCGAATCGTCCGGCCGCGACTTCCGGAGTGGCTTCGACAACTCCAGGTCAACGGCATCCCGATCGGATCGAACTCGGTTGATCTGGCCTGCCGGCGCGAAGGCGATCACACCTTCACCGAGATCGTGGACGTCCACGGGAACGTCCAGGTGAGCTTTACCGAAACCTGGGACGATTGAGCGGTCCGACCTTGGACGCCACCTCTCCGGCGCTGAACGTCAGCGAAGCCGCTCAGGGCATCACCACGGAAGTGCCTGGGGTTTCGCTCCCCAATCATCTCTCTTGCGAAGGCGTTAAGAGCTCACAACGCTCGATCGGATGGTTCGCACCGCCTCGACGACGCGCTCGATATCCTCTGGACCAGTAAAGTAGGCGACCGACAGACGAATTCCGTCGGGCTCACGAACCGCTCGCTGTACGATCTTCCAGTCATCCCAGAAGCGCTTGCTGAGATCGCGTCCGGAGATCCCGTCGATGCGAAAGTTCACGAGCGCGGACGAATGCTCCCAGGGACGAGGGGTCTGAAGGTGAACCCCCTCGATGCTCGAGAGACGCTGCTTCAGTAGGTCGACCATCGTGCGCTCGTGGTCGGCAATGGCCTGCCAGCCAATCTGCCGAAGATACTCGACCGCGCTGGCAATGCCTGCGTACAGGGCCGGATTGCGTGTTCCGTACTCGAAGCGGGTTGCCGCCGGATAGAACTGCACGCGAATCTCATCCGAGCGGTCCAGCTGATCCCACGGGAAGTTCTCGGCGAGTGATCCCCCGCCGATGTAGCGGGGCGTGAGGTCATCGAGGCGGTCCTTCCGCACGGCCAGCACGCCACTTCCCTTGGGCCCACAGAGCCACTTCTGCACGCTCCCGGTGAGGTAGTCGCAGCCGAGCGCGTGGAAATCGACCGGGAAGCACCCGACTGACTGTGCACCGTCGAGTAGCACCCGAACGCCCCGCTCGTGAGCAAAGTGGATCATCTCGGCCACGGGCATCCGAATACCAGTTTCGCAGGACACGTGACTGAACGCCGCCATCCGGGTCCGGGGTGTGAACTGCGACCGAAAGGACTCGAGCGTGTCACGAGGGTCGTGGCAGAACTGGAAGCGGCGTACCTTCACTCCTGCGATAGTTTGAAGGGCGTACGCGGGATAGACAATCGCAGGGTGCTCCTCGCTGCCGATGAGGATCTCGTCGCCGGGCCGAAACGTAAACGCACCAAGAACGATGCTCACGCCATCGGTACCGCTGTGGGTCACGCAGACCTCGTCGACATCAGCATTGAGCATCGATGCCAGTGATTCGCGCGCCCTGCCCATGGCGTCCGAGATACGTCGACGGTCGTAGTAACCGTAACGCTCGAAGTGCCCCAGCACGTCGAAGTATTCCCGGAGCACTGGCTCTGCCATGATACCCTCGGTACCGCTGTTCATATAGGTAATCTCGGCCAGCGACGGCAGGGCCTTCCGAATTGCAGCGAGATCATACGTTTCTGTCGATGCCACGGATCTTCCTCTCTCTCGTTCTAACTTGCCGGCTGATGCGTGCCACGCCTCGCGCTATCGGCGGAGCCCCTCGGCAAACGCGCGCGCGCTGCCAATCAAGAGTGTTGCGGCGCTGATCGTGATGACTCGGCATCCACGCTCGACGTGTCGTCGCGCCTGCTCGAGATCGTTCGCAGGCAGGCCGGTTGGCTTGCCAGCTCGACGGCACTCGGCGATAACGCGATCCACGACCTTCTGGACCTCGGGGTGCCACGGCTGCGCGGGATAACCCATCGAAAAGGCGAGATCGTTCGGTCCAACGATCAGCGCGTCGAGCCCCTCGACCGCCAGAATTTCCGGGAGGTGCTCCACACCGCGTATGTCCTCGAAGAGCCCGACGACCACGGTCTCACGATTCGCTCGCTGAACGTACTCTACCGCCGACTCGCGCACCCCGTAGCCACCAGCACGCCCGCCCGCATAGCTTCGATGACCCTCCGGTCCGTACTTGATCGCATCGACGGCCCGTTCGGCATCCTCGCGGGAGGCGATGTGGGGAACGATGATGCCGGAAGCGCCGATGTCCAGGAAACGCAGGATGACGTGGGGCTGGTTTGTCGGAACGCGAATCAGAACCGGCTTATCCTGCAGGTCGGCTGCACGCACCATGTCCTCGCACTGGGCCTCGTTGATCGAGCCGTGCTCGGCGTCGAGGAAGATGTCATCGACGTCGGTGTATCCGAGCATCTCGACCACTGCAGTCGAGTGAAACGTGAGCCCCACGTTCACGATGACCTGATCGGAGCGCATTCTGGCTCGCAACCGCGCACCGCGCATCGGTGATCCTCCCGAGAAGAAGAGGTGTTCTGGAAGCGCTGCCTATTGTACACCCGCGCACCCCGCGGCGGCGCACAGTTGCGCGCGACCCCGGCCTCGCGTACAATGTATCAAGAGCCGTGGATTGGCGCGCGCCAACCGCGAGCACGTGTTCGGACTGTTTACGTACCTTTCCGCTTGGATCGATGCGACCGAGACGGAGCGCACCGAGGGCACGCCTTCGCCTCTGGTCGAAGGGGCTTAGCTAGTGCCATCGGTACAAACTCTCGCCGACGTTCCCGGAATCGCCGTCGGCCACACCACCAATCTCGAGGGCCTGACCGGCTGCACCGTGGTACTCTGCCCCGAGGGCGCGGTTGCCGCCGTCGACGTACGGGGCGGTGCACCCGGCACGCGTGAGACAGACCTCCTTGGTCCCGCTCGTTTGGTCCAAAAGGTCCATGCCATCCTCCTGACCGGAGGCAGCGCTTTCGGGCTCGCCGCGGCAGACGGCGTCGTGCGATTCCTCGCCGATCGTGGCGTTGGTCAGCCGGTTGGATCTCACCGCGTGCCGATTGTTCCGGCGGCCGTTCTCTTCGACCTCGGGATCGGCGAGTCCCACGCCTTCCCCGACGCGGTCGCGGGCTGGCACGCCGCCGCGACCGCGCGCTCGGATGGGGTCGAAGAAGGCTGCGTCGGCGCGGGGACGGGCGCCACCGTGGGCAAGGTACTCGGAATCGGCCAGGCGGTGAAATCGGGTATCGGAACCGCCGCCCTGCGTCTCGGGACCGGCATCACCGTCGGAGCGCTGGTCGCGGTCAACGCCCTCGGCGACGTCGTGAACCCGATCACGGGCCAGGTGATTGCCGGAGCCCGCCATCCGACGACGGGCGCCTACGTCAGCGCGGTAACCCAGATCCTCCAGGGCAATCTTTCGCCACTCTCCCCCGGACCGACAAACACGACAATCGGCGTGGTTGCCACCGATGCCTCGCTTGGACGTGATGATCTGGCTCGCGTCGCGACTGCCGCCCACGACGGGCTGGCACGGGTCGTCCGACCGGCCCATACGTTGTTCGATGGAGACACCTTCTTTGCACTGGCGACCGGGCGCTCGACCGCGCAGGTCAACCCTGTCGCGGTCTCCGTTGCCGCAAGCGAGGTCGTGGCCACCGCGATCATCCGCGCGGTCATGAACGCCCGATCGCTCGGAAACCTTCCCTGCGCTCGCGACATCCTGAAAGCTGAGTGAAATGGAGGCGACCCCGTGACGAGAATAACTCCGGCCGAGATCCGTGCAATGAAGCGGAGGGGGGAGCGTATCCCCATGCTTACCGCCTACGATTATCCGACTGCCCGTATCCTCGACGCGGCTGGCATTCCGATGATCCTCGTCGGCGATAGCCTCGGAACCGCCGTTCTCGGCTACGACACGACGATTCCAGTGACGCTTGCTGACGTGATCCACCACTGTCGTGCCGTCGTGCGAGGAGCAGCGCGCGCGCTGATCGTGGCGGATCTGCCCTTCATGACCTACCACACGAGCCAGGAGGAGGCTCTCCGGAATGCCGCCCGCCTGATCCAGGAGGGTGGCGCCCAGGCGGTGAAGCTGGAGGGTGGAGCGACCGTGGTCGAAACGGTACGACGTCTCGTTGCCTGTGGGATTCCGGTGCAAGGACATCTGGGGCTGACACCGCAGTCAGTTCACCAGCTCGGCGGCCATCGTCTGCAGGGGAAGACGGAGCAGGCCGCACGTCGCCTGGTGGAAGATGCACGCTGCCTGGAAGAGGCTGGCGCGTTCTCGATCGTCCTCGAGCTCATTCCCGCCCCGCTCGCGCGCACGATCACCCAGTCGCTCACCGTACCGACGATTGGTATCGGCGCCGGCCCGTTCTGTGATGGTCAGGTGCAGGTCCTATACGATCTCCTGGGGATGGATCCCGAGTTCAAGCCACGCCACGTTCGTCGCTACGCCAACCTTGCGGACGTGATCCGAGGCGCGGTCACCGGCTACCTCGAGGACGTGCGTGAAGGCGTTTTCCCGGGGCCGGCCGAAAGCTTCGGGCTCGAGTCGACTGTGACTCCGGCGGAGGCGGCAGAGGCACGATGATCGTCGTCGACACGGTCCAGGCGCTTCGCTCCGCCAGAGGCAATCTGGCCGAGCCTCTTGGCCTCGTCCCGACCATGGGCTTCCTCCACGCAGGACACATGGCCCTGGTCGACGCGGCGCGCGCACAGAACGCCACTGTCGCGGTGAGCATCTTCGTCAACCCGAAGCAGTTTGGCCCGAACGAGGATTTCGCGACCTATCCGCGGGACCTCGACCGCGACCTGGCAATGCTCCGCCAAGCCGGAGTGGATCTCGTCTTCGTACCGAGCGTCGAGGAGATGTATCCCGCCGACTTTTCGACGACGGTCGACGTCGGTCCCATTGGCGAGGTTCTCGAAGGGGCACGGCGGCCCGGCCACTTCCGCGGTGTTGCGACGGTCGTCGCACGGCTGTTCGGGCTTTTTCAGCCACAGCGCGCCTATTTCGGACAGAAAGACGCGCAGCAGTGCGTCGTCGTCAAGAGGCTCGTCGCCGATCTCGGCCTGCCGCTCGAGATCGTGGTCGTACCCACCGTGCGCGAGCCTGACGGGCTTGCGATGAGCAGTCGGAACGTCTATCTCAATCCCAAGGAGCGCGTCGCCGCGCGTGTCCTGTCGGCATCCCTTCGTCTCGCCGAGCAGCACTTTCGGGATGGCGAGCGAGACGCCGAGACCCTGCGACGTCTTGTACGGGAGACAGTGAGCCGCGAGCCTCTCGTCCGCCTCGACTACGTCAGCGTTGCCGACGCGTCGACCTTGGCCGAGCTCGAGGTCGTCGATCGACCCGCGCTCGTGTCGATGGCCGCGTGGGTTGGGCGAGCACGGCTGATCGACAATATCTTGCTGTGACGTGGGTATCCCGCGGTTTGCGGCGGCTTTGAGTCGGCGAGAACTCGTCTCTGATCCGTGCCCTCCGGGCGAGAGCGGGGCGGCGCCGTATCGGGCACTTCATCTCGCGGGGAGAGCGGATCGTCCGCCCTTGCCCACCGGAGCAGGTCAGCCGTGGCCGGATGGAAATGTCCGGGGACACCCGGCCGGCCGTGAGCGTGGCGTCGACTTCGCCAGCCGAGTCGCGCTACCCGCGATTACCCGCCCGAGCACGGGCCAGGGCCAGCCGGGCCTCGAGATCGTACTCGCTCCGAAACACCGCCTTCACGAGTCGCCCGATGTAGTACTCGCGACAGGTCTTCGGATAGTTGGCAACGCCGAGGATCTCGACACCATCGCTGGCCTCGACGACCACGGCGGTCTCGTTTCGGCCAAGGATCTCGCGAATCGTCTGCTGCTGGACCTCATCCGGAATGAATACCATCACCACTCTCCATCTCGCGGGCAATCGAAGCGGACAGGCTGAACGTGTGTACTGCAGGCTGCCCGCCGGGATCACTGGTATCAGTATAGCAGGGCATCCTCTTCACAGCGGCGCAGCGGCGTGCTATCCTTCCGCCGCGAGCACCAAGGTGCCGTCGCGATCGCCCCACACGGCCATGGGACTTGACTATCTCAAGCTGCTGCGAACCGGGCGCGGCCGAACTCTGATTTTCCCACCTTGGGTGAGCCGCCGGAGAGGAGACACAGGCTAGGGTGGCGATCGATCCTCTCGAGCTCCGCCGTGTCCTCGGCCACTTCACAACCGGCGTGACTGTCGTTACCAGCCGGCTTGGCAAGGAGACACGCGGTATCACCGTCAACTCCTTCACCTCGGTAAGTCTCGTGCCCCCAATCGTACTCATCTGCATCGACCAGCACGCGCGGTCGTACGAGTTTCTGCCGCGGGCTGGCGTCTTCGCGGTCAATATACTCAGCGAGAGTCAGGGAGATATCTCCGATTACTTTGCCCGGCGGCTGGCGCCGAATCCAGACGATGAACTGGCCGAGATCCCTCACCACGAGGGAATCACGCATTGTCCGCTCATCGATGGCTCGATTGCTTATCTGGAGTGCCGGATCATCGCCAAGCAGGATGTCGGGGATCACGGCGTCTTCTTCGCCGAGGTGATCTCTGCCACGACAGCCGAGAACGCTCCACCGTTGCTGTTCTTCCGCGGAGGATACCCGCGCCTCAGCCTGCCCGGAGTTCGAGCGTAGTCGACCGCTTCGAACGGCCAGCCAGGCCATTTCATTCTTCCTTTACGGCCTGTCGTCAATATGTTATCATCGAATATTGAACGAGGCGCGGCGTCGCGATCCGGAGGAACGTGTGTGGGCCGAGATCCGGGTCGTTCGGGACATCCGAATTGCCGAGGCTTGGCGCGAGCTTTTCGAGAATCAGGGAATTCCCTGCAAGTTCTGGCCGATGGACTCGCGTTCACACGGCGTCGCGCTGACGACCTACCAGGTCCTTGTCCCCAATGACCGACTGCACGTTGCCGACCTCGTCTTGAGCCACACGTTCTAAATTTGTTCCAGGGTGAGGCTGATCCAGATGTGTCCAGCTTGCGCAGCAAGGCAGACACGTCCCGTGTGGTGTCCACCCTTGGTGTACTCTT
>CADDYW010000021.1 GCA_902810745.1 Chloroflexota bacterium
GGCGGGGCGGTGGCGTCGTTCAGACGGCGCACGGGGATGGTGCCGACGGCGGTGCTGACGCGTCGCCGTCGTAGATGCAGGCCGGGATCTGGCCTTCGACCCTCACCGCCGTCCGCCAATTGGCCTGGTCGTCGGCGAAGCGGCGAGAGTCACGCGCGGTCAGGTCGCCGACGGCGTCCACGTGTCGGGGATCCAGCCGGCGGACGTGATCTGATCGGTGCGGTCGTCGCCGTGGTCGATCGGCTGTTCGCTCAGGCGATTGGTATCGCCGTGATCGGCGTCGCCAACACTGGGCGAACCATCGACGGACCTGACCGAGGTGAGCCGAGCGAGCGGATCGTGGCCGCAGACGATCCTCTGGGTCCGCGGACGGTTCGGCGGAGGAAGCTTGCGCGCGGGTTCCGGGCGGGGCAGTCGTTTCGCCCCGGCGATCTCCTACAGCCGCTCACGCAGCGCCACCAGGACTTTGCGGTTCATTCCTTTGATCGTGAGAAGGTCGTCGTCGGTCGCCGTCCGAATTGCTTCGACGGTACCGAGCTTGCGAAGAAGTGCGCTCTTCAGCTTCGGCCCGACGCCCGGAACGTCGTCGAGCGGCGATCTCAGCGCGGCCTTGCTGCGCAGCGTTCGGTGGTACGTGTTGGCGAAGCGGTGAGCTTCGTCGCGGATCCGTTGCACCAGGTAGAGGCTCTCGGAGGTACGCGGCAGGATCACCGGATCAGGGTTGCCCACGGTGAAGATCTCTTCTCGCTCCTTGGCCAGCCCGACCAGCGTGACGTTCTGGACGTCCAGCTCGCTGAACACTTCCCAGGCCGCCGAGAGCTGACCTTTGCCGCCGTCGACGATGACGAGATTCGGTAGGATCTTCCAGCCTTTGTCGAGCTCGCCCTCATCCTGGCCGAGTGGGAGCTCCGGGCGGGCGCGTCGGAATCGCCGACGCAGGACTTCCTGCATCGACGCGAAGTCGTTGGGACCGGTGACCGTCTTGATCCGGAATCTCCGATAGTGGTCGCGCCTGGGCTGGCCGTTCTCGAAGACCACCATCGACGCGACGAGGAAGGCTCCCTGCGTGTTCGAGATGTCATAGCACTCGATCCGGTGTGGCGGCTCGAGAAGGTCGAGATACTCGGCTAGCTCGGCCAGAGCAGCGGACGTCTTGGTGTCGTCGGCGAGCCACTTGGCCTTCATCTGGGCCAGCGCCTCGGCCGCGTTCTCTTCGACCAGCTTGAGACGCTGCTCCTCATCGACGTCTCGCGGCATCCGAATCACGACGGTGGTGCCGCGCGTCCGATGGAGCCACTCCTCGATGACCGACGCCTCGTCCAGCTGGTTCGGAATCAGAATCTCTGGCGGCACCTGCGCAGCCTGGTCGTAGAACTGCTTCAGGAACGCGGCCAGAATCTCCTGCGACGACTCATCCTGGGTGTTGATCAATGGGAACGAGGCGCGCTCGACCATGCGACCGCCACGAACGAAGAAGATCTGTACGCAGGCCTGGCCGTTATCGCGTGCAAAGGCGATCAGATCGGCATCCTGGTTGGTCGAGCCGAAGACCCGCTGGCGCTCCATGATCTTCTCGATGGTTCGGATCTGGTCGCGGAAGTAGGCCGCGCGTTCGAACTGGAGGTCCTCCGCCGCCTGCTCCATCTTCGCTCGAATCTCGCTGACGACCTCCTCGTAGCGACCACTGAGGAAGCGGCACATCCGATCGATCATCGCGCGATACTCGTCCTGGCTCACCGCGCCGATGCACGGACCCATGCAGCGCTTGATGTGGTATTGCAGGCAAGGACGGGGATCTTGACCGGTGATCTCGCGCGGACACGTGCGGAACGGAAACAGCTTGTTGAGCAGTGCCATCATGCTGCGGACGCTGCTCGAGTCGGCCCAGGGCCCAAAGTACTGGTTGCCGTCGTCGCGGCGGTGACGAACGATGTCCGCGCGCGGCCAGGGCTCGGCAGTCGTCACCCGAATGAGCGGGTACTGCTTGTCATCCCGCAGCTTGACGTTGTAATGCGGCCGGTGGGTCTTGATCAGCGAGCACTCGAGGATCAGCGCCTCGAGCTCGCTGTCGACCACGGTGATATCGAAATCGGCGATCTCCTGCACCATCCGCGCGACTTTGCGCGAGGCAGGAGAATCGCGAAAGTATGAGCGAACGCGGTTCCGCAGGTTGACTGCTTTGCCGACGTAGATGATTCGGCCATTCGCGTCGCGAAACTGATACACGCCCGGCCGCGTCGGAAGCGAGTCGAGACGTCGCTCGAGCTGAGTGCGGTCCATGAGATGACGAACCTTCCTCGGTCGGCGGGGAAGAGACCGACCTGACATATTATACCAGCAGCAGCGGGAGCGAGGGCGGTCGGGCACCGAGCAAGGTGGTCGCGCGCTGGCGTTTCCCTCGCGACCGAGATTGGCGTAAGATAGTCGGCGACGAGTCGAATCAGACCACACGTCGCGCGCTGCGCGGAACGCGAGATCTGCCCGGAATTCTCGACCCGTGATCCCAGGCCCTGCTCCAGGAGGAGACCGTGCCAACCACTCACGCCAGCTTTCAGAAGCGCCTCGACGCGGCGCTCAGGTCGCCGGATCTCGAGGTGGCGCTGTCCCGTGCCCTCCCTCGCCTGCGAGATGGACGCGTCGCCCGACTCGAGGGGACCAACTTCCCCGAGCGGCAGCGTCGCCTCGCCGAGCTCAAGGCGCGCTGTATTGCGCAGCTTCCGGAGCTGGTGGAGCGTTTCGTGGACGAGGCTACGAAGGTTGGCTGCGTGGTGCACCGCGCCGCGACGGCAGACGACGCCCGTCGGATTGTTGGAGACCTGGCACAGCAGCGGCAGGTCAAGCTGGTCGTCAAGAGCAAGACGATGGTCGCGGAGGAGATCGGGCTCAATCCGTATCTCGAGGCGCTGGGCATCAAGGTCGTCGAGACCGACCTGGGGGAGTGGATCATCCAGCTCGCCAACGAGCACCCTTCGCACATCCTGGCGCCAGCGCTGCACAAGACCCGGGAGCAGATCGCCGACCTGATCGGGAAGGCAACTGGCCGGCCGCTGGCGGGTGCATCGAACGAGGAGATCGTCGCGGCTGCCCGTCAGCACCTGCGCCAGAGCTTCATCAACGCCGACATGGGCATCACCGGAGCCAATATCGCGATCGCCGAGACCGGAACCCTGGTGCTGGTCACCAACGAAGGCAATGGACGCCTGGTGATGACTCTGCCGCCGATCCACGTCGCGCTCGTTGGGGTGGAAAAGATCGTGCCAAGCCTAGACGAGGCGACCGAGATCCTCAAGCTGCTGGCGCCGAGCGCGACGGGTCAGAAGATGTCGGTGTATACGTCATTCACGACCGGACCGAGCCGTAGCGCGGACATCGAGAACTCGCTGACGGTCGGCGTGCACGGCCCGAAAGAAGTGCACATCGTCCTGGTCGACAATGGCCGCTGGAAGATGCGGGAGGATCCCGAGTTTCGGGAGGCGCTGCAGTGCATCCGGTGCGGGGCCTGCGCGAACGTCTGTCCACCGTATCAGACTGTCGGCGGACACGTATTCGGCCACGTCTATACCGGGCCGATCGGCATCGTGGTTACGCCGTTCCATCACGGCATGGAGAACGCGGCCGACCCACAGGCGCTCTGCGTCAGCTGCAACGCCTGTGAGACGGTCTGTCCCGTGGGCATACCGCTGGCGCGAATGATCCTCGACGTGCGGCGCCGAAAGGTCGATCAGGACGGTCTACCGTGGCTGAAGCGCACCGCGATTCAGGCCATGGCTGATCCCGAAGGCTTTTCGTCGAAGACGCACCTTGGCTCGATTTTGCAGAAGCCGGTGACCGGCGGTGGTCGCTTTGTTCAGGGTGCGGTCCTCCGTCGACTGCCGCTTCTTAAGGACCTGCTGAGCTGGCGTAGCCTTCCGGCGTTGGCCGACGTGTCCCTGCACGACCGATTCGCCCAATCGACCGGCAAATTCAAGCCGGTGCGCGTCATCCCGGGTAGCGCGGCTGCCGGGAAGCGAATTGCTTATTTCTCCGGCTGTATCACCGACCGTCTCTATCCGGAGATGGGTGAAGCCGTGGTGAGAGTTCTGCGCGCGCTCGGATGCGACGTGTTCTTCCCGCCGGCTCAGTCGTGCTGCGGCTTGCCCGCGATCAACGCGGGCGATGGCAAGCTCGCGCTGGTGATGATGCGCCAGACGATCGAGGCGCTCGAGAATGTCCAGGCGGATTTCATTCTGAGTGCCTCGGCAAGCTGTGCCGTGTCGATGCTCCAGGATTATCCACGTCTACTCGCCGACGAGCCGGCGTGGCTCGAACGTGCCCGAAGGCTCGCCGAGAGAGTCATCGACTTCACGACCTTCGTCGATCGTGAAGCGGATCTGCCGAGTGGGCTACTGGTCGGCAATCAGCCACTGACCGTGACGGTTCATGACTCCTGCCAATCGCATAACTGTCTGGGTCTGAAGGACGAGCCCCGGCGAATCCTGCGCGACGTTCTTGGATATTCGATTGTCGAGATGACGGACTCGAGCGCTTGCTGCGGGTTCGGAGGGACATTCTCGTTCGAGCACCCACGCGTGGCCGAGCGGATCGGTCGGCGCAAGATCAAGAATATCGACAGCACCGGTGCCTCGATCGTCGTGACCGATAATCCTGGCTGTATCATGCACCTGCGTGGCATTGCGCACGCATCTGGGCGGACGGTTCAGGTGTTACACCTGGCAGAGGTAATCGATCAGGCGCTGCGGACGGCGCCGATCTGATCGGACGTGTCGCGTGGCTGGAAAGGACAGCCCACACCGCCGTGGGCCGGACGGGGTGGCCTCACCACCGGATCTCACCTTGACGGACAGGTCGCATCTCTTCTTCGATGATTGACCTCGCGCACGTGCTGACGCTGGGGGTGCTGGGCCTCACCATCGTTCTCCTCCTGGTGCGCCCGGGCGGAGTGAACGAGGGCGTCGCGGCACTAGCTGGTGCGGCCGCGGTGCTGCTTCTTGGAACGGCGACCCTATCGGACGTGTGGGTGGCAGCATCGCAGACCGCGGGCATCCTCACCTTCCTGCTGGCGATGATGGCGGTGGCCATCGTCGCGGAGGAGGCCGGATGCTTCGATTGGGCGGCAAATCAGGCAGTCGCGCTCTCGGGCGGACGCGGGCATCTGCTATTCCTCAACCTCTATCTGCTCGGAGCACTCGTCACGATTTTCCTCTCGCTGGACGTCACGGCGATCATGATCGCACCGGTCGTCTGCGTGCTGGTCTCACGCTGGCGACTGTCAGCGGTTCCATACGTGATGGGGTGCGCCTTCGTCGCCAACACCGCGTCGCTCTTTCTTCCGGTGAGCAATCTCACGAACATGCTTGTCTACAGCCTGCTGCACGTGCCGTTCTGGGCGTTCGTTCGGCTGATGCTACTACCCAACCTGGCGGCCATGGCGGTCAATGTCGTCGCCTTCTTCGTGATCTTCCGTCGGCGAATTCCCGTGCACTTTCCGATGCCCTCGGACAAGGACGAAGCAAGGCCCGATCCGCGTCGTCTCTTGATCGCCGGAAGTGGACTGGCCGGGGTCGTCGTCGGCCTCGTGGTCTTTGGAGCGCTCGATCTGCCCCTCTGGATCCCCGCGGTGGCTGGAGCCGCGATTCTCGTGCCTCGTTCGCTGCTCCGCCGAGAGATTCGTCCTCGGCGACTGATCCGGGGTGTCGCGTGGACCTTGCCGCTGTTCGTCGTGGGTATGTACACCGTGATCGTCGCCGCGGGGCGGTCAGGTCTGACCTCCATCTGGAATAACCTGCTGCCGAACACGGATCGTGCCCTGACCCTGGGGCACCTGCTCGTCGTGGCGTTCGGCTCGGCAGCCGGGGCCAATCTCTTCAATAACATTCCGATGTCACTGGTCGTCATCTCCGGCCTGGCATCAGCTCCATCCCAGCAGATCCTTGCACCCGCGTTCGCGAGCCTGATCGGAACGAACGTTGGCCCGAACGTCACGGTCTTCGGCTCGTTGGCGACGATGCTGGTGCTTCACGCCGCGGATCGTCACGGCATTCGCATTCGCGCGACACAGTACCTGAGGGTCGGACTGCTGACGACACCGCTGATGCTGCTCGCGGCCACCCTTGTCCTGTGGTGGCTGGTGCGCTGACGTGCGCAGTGAGCGAGCGTGTCAGGTAGAATGAATAGGTAGGTTTCTTATTCGAAAGGAAGGTAGTCTGGTGCCAAAGGACGATTTGACAGTGGCGAAGATCAATGCTGCGCTGAAGATTCTGGAGTGGAGCAAGGACGATATCGAGCCCGGAATCAGTGGGAATCCGAACCAGCTGCACGTGGCGCTTGCCGAGGCATTCAAGACCGTCTACGGCGTCGTATCCGAGGCGGTTGGCTCGCCCGCCCAAGATGGCCACGAAACCGAGGAAGAGTCCGAGGAGCGGCAAGAAGAAGTCTCGGTCCCTTGATTTCCGAGAGAACCCTAGCCCCGGTGCCGGAGGAAGCGAACACGGCGAACCGGTCGCGTTCGGATGGTGAGGGCTTCCTCCGGCACGATGCTGATCGATCCATCAATTTCTAGCCAGGCTGATTTGACCTGCGAGAGATTGTCGATCCCGTGCTCGCGCATGGCGGCTAGAACCTCGTCCGGATCGATTCCCTCGCGGCGCAGGCTCGTCCAGACGAAGGAGCCGTGGCTGACCAGGAGCGTCGGCTCGCCCTGCACGGCGCGGTGGAAGAGCGGCGAGTGCAGGCCGAGGGACGCGGTCACGTAGTTAGCGATCACCAGGACCACCGCCGCCAGCAGGCCGGTGGTCACGGAGTAGTCGGGGCCTACCATAGCGTTCTGGACGGCGTTGCCAATCATCAGCAGAACCACGACGTCGAATGTCGTGATCTGGCCAATTTCGCGCTTGCCAGCCAGACGGAGCAGCACCAGCATTCCTACGTAGCACAGAATCGTCCGAAGGGCGACGTTCCAGAACGGGATCGACGCGGCGAAGATGGAGATGAGACCGGGAAGCATGCGGGCTTCGTCCTCGTGTGTCGGTAACACGAGAGCGGAGAGCAAGCCGAAGGCCAGCGCGCGCGCCGTGTCAGCGTCCTCGCCGTAGCTGCTCGAATGCGACCCGAAGGCTCGTCCAGTACGCGTGCGGTAGGTCGGCGTGACAGGGCAGGGCGAGCCAGCCAGCGTAGAAAGGCGGAGTAGTCTCGATACCCAGGTCGCGCAGGATCGTCTGCGCGGCAAACTGGCGCCAAACCCTGAGCCGATATACTTGCGGAATGACGTCGTTGGCCAAGCTGTCCACGGACGAAAGGTTGAAGGCTTTTGCCAGAACGTCGATCCGATGCCAGTTGGCCACGTGGGCCGCGGATCGTGTCAGCACCGTGCGAAAAAGCTTCCCCGCGGGAGCTATCGCCTGCGAAGGCTGCGCGGGCAGCTCCGTGCAGGCGAGAAATCCACCGCCACGGACCGAGAAGAACTTTGGCAGCGAGAATACGACGGTGGCGCCGTCGGCCGCCAAGCGCAAGCCATAGGCGAAGGCATGGGCGCAGTCGTCGATCACGCGCCAGCCGTGGACGCTGGCCAGGTGGAGGATCTGCGGCCGCTCGCGATGTGGAAAGCCCCACTCGTGAACCAGGACGACCGCCACGGTGCGCGAGGTGGGGCGATCGACGAATCGGGCGTGTCGGCTCACCGCTTCCATCACGCACGGCGACAGGCGCCGCAGCGGAGTGGCGACGGAGCTGCTGATCCAAACCTCACCGTCAGATGGGACACCTTCCAGCGCCCGCGAGATCGCATCGCGTCCCGACTGGGTCGGATGCAGGCGCACCCGATTCTCGACTATCTTCCTGCGCAGCGTATCGTATTCCGGGGCCAGGCTCGGCGATTGGCGCGTCTCGTGGTCGCCGACGCTCTGGTCGTCGAAGAGGGCTGAACGAATGACCCCGGGTAGACTGGCAGGTGGGGTTACGACTGGCCAGTGGGTGCTCGCGCGCTCCACGGCCGCGTCGCCGGGCCACAAGCGGTAGCGGAGCGGATGCTCTGCCACGAATGCCGGGCTGAGAGTGCGGACGCTCAGCTTCGCTCCGATTTCGCGTAGATGTCTAGCCCCTCTTCCAGGGTTGTCCAGGCGAGTAACGCGCACTTGATCCGAACGGGATACTTGCGAACGCCCTGTAATGCCTCGACGTCGCCGAGCGTGTCGCGAGGTACGGGCTCGCCGTGCATCATCGCCTTGAACGTTTGAATGAGATTGCGCACCTGGGCGGTGGTCTTGCCCTTCACCGCCTCGGTCAGCATCGATGCTGAAGCCTGGCTGATCGAGCAGCCCTTGCCCTGAAAGCGGATGTCGCTGACGACATCGTTCTCGAGATCAAGCGAGATCTCAACGTCGTCGCCGCAGAGAGGGTTGTGACCGCGCGTCGCGACGTCAGGATTGACTAATCGTCCGCGGTTGCGCGGACTCTTGTAGTGCTCGAGGATGACCTCTCGGTACAGCTCGTCAAGCGCCGACACCTGCAAAAATCTCCTTTACCCGGTTCAGCGCGCGAGCGAGGGCGTCAACCTCCTCCGGAAGGTTGTACAGATAAAAGCTCGCCCGTGCAGTCGCGGGGACGCCGAGCCGTCGCATGAGAGGCTGGCAGCAGTGGTGGCCCGCTCGGATCGCCACGCCCTCCTGGTCGACCACGGTGCTAACATCGTGCGGATGGACGTCGCCGCAGTAAAATGATACCACGCCGCCGCGTTGCTGGAGATCTGCCGGACCGAAGAGACGCACCCCCGGAATGTTGGAGAGCGCGTCGAGCGCGTAGCCGGTGAGTCGGATCTCGTGCTCCCGGATCGTGTCCATCCCAATCGACTCGAGGTAGTCGATGGCGGCACCGAGCGCGATGACGTCCGCGACGTTCGGTGTGCCTGCTTCGAAGCGCTCGGGAGCCTCTGCCCAGGTCGCCTCGTCGATCCACACTTCTCGGATCATGCCCCCGCCGCCGTACAGAGGCTCGAGTGACGCGAGAAGCTCTGACTTCGCGTACAGAACGCCGACGCCAGTCGGCCCGAGCATCTTATGGCCCGAAAAGGCCAGAAAGTCGCAGTCCAGGTCGGAGACGTCGACAGGCAGGTGGGGGATGCTTTGCGCGCCGTCGAGGAGGATCCGCGCGCCACGCGCGTGGGCGAGGCGGGTGAGCTCTTTGATCGGGTGGATCGTGCCGAGCACGTTCGACATGTGGGCAATCGCGACCAGGCGCGTCTGGTCACCGATGATCTGCCGCGCGGCGTCCATGTCGAGGACGCCGTCGTCGGTGATCGGAATCGCTCGGATCCGAGCGCCGGTCTGTCGCGCGACCAGCTGCCACGGAACCAGGTTGCTGTGGTGCTCGGCCTCGGTCACGACGATTTCGTCCCCAGGACGCAGGGTTGCCTGTGCCCACGTCCGCGCCGCCAGGTTGATCGCCTCGGTGGTATTACGGACGAAAATTATCTCTCCAGGCGATCGCGCGCCGATAAACCGGGCGACCTTCGCGCGCGCCGCTTCGTACTGCGCGGTCGCCTCCTCGGCGAGCACGTGGATTCCCCGGTGGATGTTCGCATTGGTCGTCTCGTAGTAGCGAACGAGGGCGTCGACCACCGAGCGCGGTTTTTGCGACGTGGCAGCGTTATCCAGGTAGACCAGCGGCTTGCCGTGAACCTGGCGCTGAAGAATCGGGAAATCCTGTCGAACTCGCTGCACGTCGAACATCTTACTCTCCTGCGGGCGTCATCCCGGGGCCGACCACTCCCGCCGCTGCTCTCCACTGACTCAGCGAGCGGGTGAATCCGCCACGCGACGGCTGCGGCGCCGCTTCGCTCGCCCGAGATGGCGACGACGTCGTCCTCGATCCTGTCAGGTCACTCAGATCTCGACCTCGACGTCGTTGCCGACCACGCGAACCGGGTAGGTCTGAACGTTGACGACGGCAGGAAGGGAAACAACCTGCCCCGTCCGGACATTGAAGCGCGCGCCGTGAAGCGCGCACTCGACAATCTCACCATCTAGCTCGCCCTCGGAGAGCGATGCCTCCTCGTGCGTACACGTGTCACTGATGGCATAGAACTGACCGTCGACGTGAAAGAGCGCGATGGGCTCTCCGTCGACCTCGACGTACTTCCCTTCACCAGCCGGAATTTCGTCCGCGCTTGCCACCCGGACCCAATGTGCCATGCGAAACCTTAACCCCCAATCTTGCTGGTGATGACCTTTCTCAGCCGCTCGACGACACCCTGCAGCGGGATCCGCTCGAGCACTGGTTCGAAGAAACCTTCGACGATGGTTCTCTTCGCATCGGCCTCGGTGAGACCACGAGACCGGAGATAAAAGACCTGCTCCTCATCGACCGGGGCGACCGTGGCGGCGTGAGTGCAACGAAGATCGTTGGCCTCGATCTCCAGATTCGGAATGGAATCAGCGCGGGCGTTATCGCTCAGCAACAGATTCCGATTCGTCTGGATTGCATCCGTCTTCTGCGCTGCCTTGCGCGCGTGGATCAGCCCGGAGAACACCGAGCGCGATCGATCGCTCAGGGCTCCCTTGTAAAGCAGATCGCTGGTCGTGTGCGGTGCCTGGTGATCCTGGAGCGTGTGGTGGTCGAAGAACTGACGGGCGTCGCCGGCCAGTAGACCGAGCATCTCCACGTTCGAGCCTGGACCTCGAAGCTCGGTCTCCACGTTCGCCTTGTGAAAACGCCCTCCGAAAGCGACGACCAGCGTGTTCAGCGTAGCATCGCGGCTGAGAATCGCGCGATTGATGCTGAAGTTCCAGACGTGACGCCCCCACTCTTGGAGAGTGATGTACCGAACGCGGGCGTTCTGTCCCACGAACGTCTCCTGGATATTCGCGGACATTGCCTGGCCGTCGTAGGTTGGTCCAAGCCACTGATCGATCAAGGTCACATCCGAGTCGGGCTCAGCAACGATCAGCGTGCGATGGAAGCAGCTGACGCCAGGCGTTCCGAGGTACGTCACGGCGCGCAGTGGCACGGTGATCTCGACGCCGCGCGGAACGTAGAGGAACACACCACCGGTCCAGAAGGCCGTCGCGAGCGCGCTGAACTTACTGTAGTCGACCGGAACCGCCTGGGCGAAGTAGCGTTGCACGAGGTCACTGTGCTCGCGAACCGCGGTGTGGAGGTCGCAGAAGATCACTCCGCG
The DNA here is from genome assembly GCA_902810745.1 of Chloroflexota bacterium. GTDB lineage: Bacteria > Chloroflexota > UBA6077 > FW602-bin22 > CADDYW01 > CADDYW01. Next base: position 11,171 of record CADDYW010000021.1, read on the forward strand.
CTCGGCGAAGCTATCCCCAAGCGTCGCGAGGACGTTGCTACTGTCCTGCTGAACCACCAGACCACCGGTCAGGTCACCGCTCTTGACCTCGGATTGGAGATCCGAGGGCAGATCCTCAACCGAGGCGACCGCGGCTCGCGCTGGTGCGAACGGGACGACATCGCCCAGTCGGAGAGCGCGGATGTCGGTGCGACGCCATTCCTCATCCTGCAAGGTGGGCATCGGCAGAGACGAAAACGTATCGAAGGCGGCGCGTCGTAGCTCTTCCATCCACGCCGGCTCGTTCGCTAGGCGGGAGATCGCTAGGACGGAATCGCTGCTCAAGCTGCCGCCGAGAAGGGTTTGACGTGTCTCGCTCAAATGTCAACTCCAACGTGATGAGATCGGGAGTTAGCCAACCGAGCCAGCCATCTCGAGCTGGATCAGGCGATTCATCTCGACGGCGTACTCCATCGGCAGCTCTTTGACAATCGGCTCGATAAAGCCATTCACGATCATCATCGTCGCCTCGTTCTCGCTGAGACCGCGGCTACGCAGGTAGAAGAGCTGCTCCTCGCTAACCTTCGAGACCGTTGCCTCGTGGCCGATGCTCACGTTATCTTCCTCGATCTCGATGTACGGATACGTGTCGGTACGAGACTCCGGATCCATCAGCAAGGCATCGCAGCGAACGTTGGCCTTGACGCCTTCGCAGCCCTTGTGGACCTTGAGAAGGCCGCGATAGCTCGCGCGACCGCCATTCTTGCTGATTGACTTCGACGTGATCGCCGAGCTGGTGTGGGGCGCGACGTGGACCATCTTCGCCCCCGCGTCCTGATGCTGACCCCGGCCGGCGAACGCGATCGACAGGACCTCGCCACGTGCACCGGGTTCCATGAGATACACGGCTGGGTACTTCATCGTGAGCTGCGAGCCGAGGTTGCAGTCGATCCACTCCATTGTCGCGTCGCGGAAGGCCTGCGCGCGCTTCGTGACCAGATTGTAGACGTTGTTCGACCAGTTCTGAATCGTCGTGTAACGCACCCGCGCGCCTTCCATCGCGATGATCTCGACGACGGCGCTATGGAGGCTGTCGGTCGACCAGGTCGGCGCAGTACATCCCTCGACGTAGTGAACGTAGCTGCCCGGCTCGGCGATGATCAGCGTGCGCTCGAACTGACCCATATTCTGGGCGTTGATGCGGAAATATGCCTGCAGAGGAATCTCGACCTTCACACCGGCCGGCACGTAGACAAAGCTACCGCCACTCCAGACCGCCGAGTTCAGCGCCGCGAACTTGTTGTCGTTCGGGGGAATGATTGTCCCGAAGTACTTCTTGAAGATATCCGGATGCTCTCGAAGGCCCGTGTCGCAGTCGCAGAAGATGACGCCCTTGGCTTCGAGGTCCTTCCGAATGTTGTGGTAGATGACCTCGGACTCGTATTGCGCGCTGACTCCCGCGAGAAACTTCCGCTCTGCCTCGGGAATGCCCAGCCTGTCGAAGGTATTCTTGATGTACTCCGGAACCTCGTTCCAGTCTCGGCCCTTCTTCTCAGTGGGGCGGATGTAGTAGTAGATGTCGTCGAAGTCGATCTTGCTCAGGTCTCCACCCCAGCGTGGAAGCGGACGGGCCAGAAAATACTCGAGCGCTTTGAGTCGGAAATCACGCATCCACGTCGGTTCGCCCTTCAGATACGAGATCTCGGCTACGACATCGCGGCTGAGCCCCTTGCGCGATTTGTAGACGTACTGCTCGGGATCGTGGAAGCCATACTTGTACTCGCCAATACCAACATCGAGGACTTCGGTCGCATCGGTCATGGCCTATCACACTCCCTGTGGACTCTGCACTTCGCTAATGATCCAGTCATAGCCGCGCGCCTCGAGCGCTTCGACGAGCTCTTGCTGGCCCGAGCGCACGATACGACCATCGACCATAACGTGGACGTGATCCGGTTTGATGTAGTTGAGGATGCGCTGATAGTGGGTAATGATCAGGATGCCGAGCCGCGGCCCGCGAAGGGCGTTGACCCCATCGGCAACCGTGCGCAGCGCGTCGATGTCGAGCCCCGAGTCGGTCTCATCCATGATCGCAATCTGCGGCTGGAGGAGCGCCATCTGCAGGATCTCCGCGCGCTTCTTCTCGCCGCCGGAGAACCCATCGTTGACGTACCGCGAGAAGAACGAGTCGTCCATCTTCAGCAGTGCCATCTTCTCCTTGACCAGATTGCGGAACTGCAGGATGGGCATCTCTTTACCGGTCACCGATTTGAGCGACATTCGCAGGAAGTTAGCGAGGCTCACACCCGGAATCGCGGTCGGGTACTGGAAGGCGAGGAAGATACCACGCCGCGCTCGTTCATCAGGCTCGAGCTCCAGCAGATCCTCTCCTCGGAACAGCACCTGTCCCTGTGTCACCTCGTATTTCGGATGACCCATCAGCGTGTAGGCCAGAGTGCTCTTGCCTGAGCCGTTGGGCCCCATGAGCGCGTGAACTTCTCCGGTCGGGACCGTGAGATTGACACCTTTGAGGATCTCTCGTCCCTCGACACTCACATGCAGATCCTGGATGACCAGCTCTGCGGGCTCTGCCATTCGCTACTCCCTTGACGTACGTTAGTTGAGCAAACCGCCGACGATCCAGATGCACGGAGACATCGTCCAGATGAGTAATCGGCGATGACGGATGGATCGGCGCGTGCTATCAGGCTGCTTACAGGATACCGTCAGCCATCCTCATTTGTCAACCATTTGGTTTCAAAATGCGATTGACGGACGGAGGCCTGCTAGATATAATATGGCTTAATCGACTGGCGCCTCTGTTGCCTCGCCGTCGTAGCCTGGCCGTGGAGGGTCCAGATGCCTGTTCAGAAAGCGTCTGCCCGAATCAGTATCTTACATCTTTTGAAGCGCACGGGTGGTCTGACCGTTCGGGAGATCGCGCGCGAGCTCGGAATCACCTCGGTCGCGGTGCGCAAGCATCTGGCGAGGCTCGAAGAAGAAGGCCTGATCGTGGAGCGATCGCGGACGTCCCGACGCGGCCGCCCCGCGGTCGTGTATTGCGTGTCCGAGTCAGGAGACGCATTGTTCCCGCGGGCATACAATCAGCTCCTGGTCGACCTCCTGGAGGATCTGTCCAACCTCGAAGGTGAAAAGAAGCTCGAGCACCTTTTCCACCTTCGAAATGATCGCCTGTTGCGAACGTACCGGCTCCGCCTGGCCGACAAGCCATTTGGAGAAGCGGTACGCGAGCTAGCACGAGCGCGAGATGACGATGGCTACATGGCGACCGTCGAGGAAGACGAGGGATCCCTCGTCCTCTCCGAGCACAACTGCCCCATCTACGAGGTGGCGCAGCGGTTCCCCCAGGCCTGCCAGTGCGAGCACGAGCTGTTCGAGCGGGTGCTCAACGCCCCGGTGAAGCGCGAGGTCACCCTCGTCCAGGGCGCTCCTGCCTGCCGGTATCGTATCCAGGCCCGGTAGTCGCCGCGGGGAGGCTGGATGCCTCGACGCCGTGTCGGGCCCGCGTGCATCCACGGCAGTGCTCGGTAAAACGGGAAGGGAGGCGCGCCAGGGTTTCGGGCACGCATCGCCCCTGACGAGCGACTTCCCACGACATAGGACGCGTGAAATGGACGACCGTCCAGGCGACCTGGTGCTGTTCGGCTCGGGCGAGACGGCCGCGAGCGGGCGCCGGGTCTTCGATTGGCTCTTCCAGCAGCTTTCCCCCCCGCTCCGCGTCGCGATTCTCGAGACGCCGGCCGGTTTTCAGCCAAACTCTGCGCTGGTTGCCCGAAAGGTTGCCGATTTTCTGCAGCAGCACCTCTCGAATTATGCCGTGCAGACGACCGTTATCCCGGCACGACGCCGTGGCACGCCGTGGAGCCCGGATGATCCTTCGCTCGCCGAGGCCCTCCTCCTGGCAGATTGCCTCTTCGTCGGTCCGGGAAGTCCGACGTACGCTGTCCGGCAGCTGCGCGACAGTATTGTCTGGGATGCCGTGCGAGCGCGATTCGCCTTGGGCGCTGCGCTCGTCTTCGCCAGCGCGGCGGTGCTGGCGATCAGCTCGTTTACGCTGCCGGTCTACGAGATCTACAAGGCGGGAGCCGATCTCGGGTGGGAGCGCGGGCTCGACCTCCTGGGTCCGGCCGGCCAGAGCATCGTCTTCATTCCGCACTGGAATAATCGCGAGGGGGGCGCCGAGCTTGATACCAGCCGGTGCTTTGTCGGAGTGGAGCGTTTCGCCACGCTTCGCGCGATGTTACCGCCCGACGCTACGATTGTCGGCATTGACGAGCATACGGCGCTGGCGCTTCGGCCCGCGTCGGGAACCGCCCTGGTGATGGGGGCGGGTGAGGTCGTCGTCCAGCGGGGAGATCACACCGAGCGGCATCGACGTGGATCGACATTTTCGGCGAGGGAGCTTGGCGATCTGGATTGGGACGCCTTCGTGCGTGCCACGCCTGACGTGTTACGCGAGCGTGCACGGATTCTCAGTCGCCATCTAGAAATCTCTACGTCGCCAGCATCGACGATCCCGAGTAACGTTCAAGACCTCGTTCGTCGGCGCGAAGAGGCACGCCAACACCGCGACTGGAAGGTGGCCGACAGCCTGCGTGAAGAGGTAACGCGACTCGGCTACCAGGTCGAGGATACGCCGACGGGCCCGCGCGTCCGGCTCTCCACGGCACGCGGGAGTAACGGATGATCTCGACGCAGCGGTAGTCAGTCACGGCGTCACATCCCGCTCCGGAGGTCGTCCGGCAAAGGAGTCAAGCAACGAGCGCGCGAGACGAACAGGGTGAAAAACGACTGAACGTGCCAGTTCAAGAAGCCGAAGCACTTCTCGTAGGAATCATCGTGGGCCTGATCTTTGCCCGTCTGCGCCTACCCATACCCGCCCCTCCATCGGTGGCAGGTCTCCTCGGCATCGTCGGTATCTACCTCGGCTACAAGCTCGCCGGCCTGTTCTGACCAGCAGAACGCCCGAGCCCCGGGGAGACCCGCTGCATCGGACACGACCTCCGCAGCTGATCTACACTGTGCCCGCGGGCACACCCTCGGCTGAGCCGGTGGGATCGTCCGAGCCGCCGCGCCCGTCGCTCTCCGCGGATCCCGCGCCCGTCTGGACCGTGGCCTCGCCGGATGTCTCCATCGCATCCGCGCCAACTGGTGCCTCGACGGCAGACGTGGACTCCAGGTCGCCCTCCGGCTGATCCGCGGGAGCTACTGGCTCCTCGCCTGCGTCCTCGCTGGACGCCAAAGCGGACACCTCGATCGGGGTCGCCGCTGCCGACTCGACATTCGGACTGGGCTCGACATACTCGGTCACGCCCTTGAGCCCGAAGACGTCAATGGCGTTCTGCCCCAGCACCTGATACTGCTGAAAATAGAAGAGGCCGAGCGATCGATATTTGGCCAGCTCTGCCTCCAGATTGGTGGGCAGATCCGACCCGAAGAGCACGCGACTGGCGCCAAGCTCATCGATGAGCCATTTCACGTCAGTTCCGCGGCACCAGGACGTGGAGATATACACGTTAGAACACTCGCGGGCGAGCACACACGCCTCTTGAATGTAGGGGCCTGCGCCGGCCGGGGTCAGGACGATCCTGACGTCGCTGTACTCGCGCGCCCGGCTCAGAAGTGTGCTTGGCAGCCCGAACGGGACGCCCCAGCCCGTCTCGACGACGATCGGGATGCTCAGCTCGCGGGCGACCTCGAAGACGGTCTTGGCGTCCCGACCGTTGGGATTCACGACGTGACCAAGTGTATTCAGAGCCACGCCGACGAAGCCAAGCTCTTTGACACAGCGCTCGATCTCGCGATGATAGCGGTCGCGGTCGATGTGGGGGGTAGCATTGGCAACGCCGAAGACGCGGCCCGGGTACTTGCCGCCAAGGCGGGCAATGCGATCGTGGACCTCGACCGGATTCGGGGCACCTGGGAAGGGTTGCACGATTGCTGCGCTTACTCGATTCGCATCCAGCGCGGACACGAGCTCAGTTTCACCGACCGTCGTCTCATAGATGCAGCAATCTCCGAGGTGACAGTAAGCATCGACGGTAATCAAGTGGATAGCTCCTTCTCTGGACTCTTGCTCGGTCAATCGCGGGTCAAGGGAAGACGTCTCCGTGCCCGACTGGTCGCGGCGGGCGCTCCCCTACTCGTACCGCGGGACAGTCAAGTTGTCGCCGTCAAAGCTGGCGTGCGCTCGGCCGGTGCGAAATCCACGAAACGATAGCCCAACCCGCGCTCGTTCAGGATGTACCGTGGATGACGGGGATCCTTTTCGATCTTCTGGCGCAGGTAGGTCACGTATAGACGAACGTAATGCTCCTCGGTCCGATACTCGTATCCCCAGACCTTCGCGAGCAACGTCTCGTGGGTCAGGACACGCCCCGCGTTGTTGACTAAATGATAAAGCAACCGGTATTCAGTTGGACGCAGTGGGATATGTCGGCCCCCGGCGATGACCTCGCGCCGGTCGAAGTCGATGGTGAGATAGTCATCGACGACGATCTTTGTCTTCGGCGTCGGAGCGGGCATCTCGGCTCGTCGCAGAACCGCACGAACACGAGATCTTAGCTCCTGCTCGCTGCAGGGCTTTGTCAGATAATCGTCGGCGCCACGATCCAGCGCACTGACCTTGGACGGGGTATCGTCGAGCTCGGAGAGCACGATGACTGGCACCGAGCTGCACCGGCGAATCGCAGCCAGAAGATCGAAGCCCGGATCGGACCACGGCTCATCCACGATCACCAGGTCTGGTAGCGTTTCAGTGATACGCCGGATGGCCTCGAATCGGTCGACGACGGTCGATGCGTCGTGGCCGTCGACGGCGAGAGCTCGGCACAGATCTGCGGCCTGGCGCGGCTCGGTGGCAACCACGAGAATCGTCCGCGATCCAATCACGGTACTATCTCCGTCGTCACTCCGAGCCCCCCGATTGCTTCGCGTCGTCGGCCGCGCCCCGGGCTGGCATCTCATCTGGCTGTGATGGTGGCCCGCTCGAGACGACAACCTGCGCGGGTCGGATCACCCGTCCATCCATAGAATAACCGGTCCGGAAGACCCGAGACACGGTGCCCTGCGGAAACTCTTCGCTAGGCTCGTGCAGCAACGCCTCCTCTTTCCAGGGATCGAAGGGCTCTCCCACCGCTTCGATGCGCTTGACGCCCTCGGTTTCCAGGGCGGCTCTCAGCTTGCGCTCGATGAGAACCACTCCCTGCGCCCAGTCTGATTCGGCTAGGTCTGGTGGCAATGACTGAACCGCTCGCTCCAGGTCGTCGAGCACGGGCAGAATCTTCAGAATCGCGTCGGCGCGGGCGTTTCTTACGAACTCGCTCCGCTCTTGCTCAACACGGCGCTTGTAGTTGACGAAGTCTGCCTGTGCGCGCTGTGCGAGGTCGAGATAGGTCTGGCACTTCGCTCGCGCGTCTTCAAGCTCCTGCTTCAGTTGGGTTAGCTCGTCGGCGGTCGACGCTTCTGCGGAGGCTGCCTCGGCTGCCTCGGAGGGCTGAGGTTCGCCTCCCTTGGGCGTATCGTCGTGATTGTGTTTCTCGTCGCTCATCCGCATCCTCCCGTGGATGGCTGGCCGGTGCCCGATCGATGGGCATGGCCGACAGGGTGCCGAGTAGCTGGTCGATCGCGCGGCAAACATCCTCCCGCTCGGTGATCTGGCCGGTTGAGACGTTCCGACGCAGAGCCAGGATCTGATCGGTCACGGCGAGAGCGACCTCGACGCCGGCCAGATTAACGTGATGCTCTTCGACCAGGCGCTTGATCTGTCCTAAGCGTGAGAGGTCCTGTGGTGAAAATAGTCGGACGTTGCCTTCCGACCGCGCCGGTGTGATCAGCCCTTGACGCTCGTACTTGCGCAGGGTATTCGCGTGCATTCCCACCATGCGGGCAGCGACGCTGATGATGTAGACGGCATTCGGATCGGATGCGTGCATCGCGCGATCGTTTCTCGGATGACTGGATTGCGTGTGCGCAATAAGGACCGGTCAGCACGCTGCAAACGTGGACCGGTCCCAAACAAGTCAGCTTGCTATCGCGATAATAATATATGTTGTCACGAGTCATGTCAAGGTAGGGCGAGCAGCAGGGCACGGCAGGAGAATTGCAGATCAGCCGGACAGACAGCTTTGAGGCGATGAGAATGGCTATCGAGCAGGCCCCCTTCCGCCAGGTTCGCCTCTACGTGGAAGACGGATCGATCGTCTGCCGCTACTATGAGGCGGCGGGCGGCACCGCGGCGATCATCTGGCTTGGCGGAGTTGGCGGCGGCTTTGACTCCCCCGCACATGATCTCTACGATCGGATGGCGATCGAGTTCCTCGGCAAGCAGGTCAGCTCGATTCGCCTCCGTTACCGGAACTCCCACGACCTGGGGACGTCGGTCGAGGATGCCCTGGTTGCGCTGGAATTTCTCGAGCAGCGTGGGATCCGGGAAGCAGTCACGGTCGGGTTTTCGTTCGGCGGTGCGGTATCGATCCAGACGGGCGCGGCATCGCCGACCGTCGTCGGAGTGGTCGTCCTCTCGAGCCAGAGCGCCGGGACGAATGGCGCCGACCGCATCTCTCCACGTCCGCTGCTCATCGTGCACGGCGCCCAGGATACGGTACTTCCTCCGGAGTGCTCGACCTTGATCTACGAGCGCGCGCTCGAGCCAAAGGAGCTGGTCATCCTCCCCGGTGCCGGGCACTGCCTCGACGAAGCAGAGCCACAGCTACATCAGCTGCTGAGCCGATGGATCAGCGAGAGGCTGCGGCTCACGACCTGAGCGCTCGCGCGAACCGGCAGGGACCCGCGGTCGAGGTATCGCGGCGGACGAATATCCGACGATCAGCTCTCCCGCACGCCAGGGCAAGCGCGTGGAAGCCAGAGCTCCACCCGCGTCACGCCGTGCAGGTCATCCCCGCGTCTCCGCTCCTGCCACTGATGACAGCGGGGAAGACGCTTGTTCGTGCGTTCTAGCGCCGGGCTGCGCGTCGGACAACGTGGATCGCGCGTTGCTCCACGTCGAGAGCTGCCTCCTTGAACGCTTCTGGAAGCGTTGGATGCGCGTGGATCGTGTGGGCGACGTCCTCGATCGTCGCCTCCATGATCACGGCCAGCGCTGCCTCGGCAATCAGATCGGTCACCTCCGGACCGATCATGTGCACGCCGAGCACCTGCCCGTATTTCGCGTCAGCGACGACCTTGACGAACCCGGCGGACTCCCCGACAATCACTGCCTTGGCCGTCGCGATGAAGGGGAAGCGTCCGACCTTGATCTCCTGGCCGGTGGCACGTGCCTGCTCTTCCGTGAGCCCGACGCTGGCCACCTGCGGCGAGCAAAACGTCACGTTCGGGATGGCGCGATAATCCATCTCGGCGTCGTGCCCCAGTGCATTCTCGACCGCGACCTCGCCCTGCATGAAGGCGGTGTGAGCGTATCTCCCGCCGACGACGTCGCCGATCGCGTAGATGCCCGGTACATTCGTCTGCATGCGCGTGTTGACCTTGATGAAGTGTCGATTCATCTCGATGCCGAGACGATCGATTCCCAGTCCCTGCGTGTACGGAACGCGCCCGATTGCCACCATTACGCGCTCCGCGTGGAGGGTAGCCGCTCCCGTCGGGGTCGTGACCGCGACGTCCAGGCCACCATCGGGCGATTGCGTGATCCGTTCGAGCCGCGTTCCGGTGTGAACGTGAATGCCCCGCCGTTCGAACTGCTGGGCAAGCGCCCGGCCGATCTCCGGATCTTCGGTCGGCACGAGGCTCGACAGCATCTCGACAATCGTGATCTCGCTCCCGAACCCCGAGAGCATCGTGGCAAACTCGACGCCGATCGCACCGCCGCCGATGATGACGACGCTCTTCGGTACTTCGGGCAGCTCGAGGCCCTGATCGCTACCAAAAACGCCGGGAAGATCAAGTCCAGGAATCGGCGGACGGCTCTCGACCGAGCCCGTAGCGATGACAATATTAGGGGCAGTCACCTCCTCGGTTCGTCCGTCGTCCAGCCTCACCTGGAGTCGGTGCGCGTCGATGAAGCTACCGACGCCGTGGATCAAGGTGATGCCGTTACCCTTGACGAGCGTTTCGACGCCGGAGCGTAGCTGGCGAACGACCTTATCCTTTCGGGCCTGAACCTGCGCGAAGTCGAAGCCGGCCGAGCTCACGGTGAGTCCAAACTCCGAAGCGTGCTGGATCGCCTGGTAGCGTGCAGACGCGTCGAGGAGCGCCTTGCTCGGAATGCATCCTCGGTTGGTACACGTCCCCCCGAGCTGATCCTTCTCGATGAGTACCACGCGGGCTCCAAGCTGTGCTGCCCGTATTCCCGCGACGTACCCTCCCGGGCCTCCCCCGATAATCGCGATGTCAGTGTCAATTGCCACCGATCTGTCCTCTCTTGGTCAGATGGATACCTCCGCCGGAGCGGACCTGACCTGTCGGTCCGTTGCCGAACGTCGCAGCGACTCCGATCGGACGGCGCCGCGATTGAGCGTCGCGCGGCCGCCGAGCACGATCATCACCCAATCGAACATGGTATCACACGAACAGAAGGTACGGGCTCTCGAGAAGCTGGCGAATCCGTGCCAGGAAGCGGGCGGCCGGCGCTCCGTCGACGATGCGATGATCGAACGTCAGACTCAGCCACATCGTCGGACGGATGACGATCTGACCGTTGCGAACCACGGCGCGCTCGGCGACCTGCCCCACTCCGAGGATCGCACACTCGGGCAAGTTGATGATCGGTGTGAACGCTTCAACACCGTACATGCCCAGATTGCTGATCGTGAACGTCCCGCCGCTGACGTCGTCGCGTGTCAGACGGTTCTGGCGCGCCCGCTCGGCAAGGTCGCGCGAAGACTGGGCAATCTCGAGGAGCGACTTCTGATCGGCGTGCCGAATGACGGGTACGATCAGTCCGGTATCCAGAGCAACCGCTACGCCAATGTTGATCTCGGAGTGAAGGTGAATACCATCCTCGGCGAAGCTCGCATTCACCTCGGGGTGCTCGCGGAGAGCCCTGGCTGCGGCGCGAATGATCACGTCAGTGTACGAGACCTTGATCCCGTGCTGCTGCTGCCACTCCCCGTTCACCTGCTCGCGCAGCTTGACGATCTCGCCGACATCCACCTCGGCGGTGATCGTCACCTCCGCCACGGTCTGCTGGCTGCGGGTCATCCGTTCGGCAATCGTGCGTCGGATACCGGTCAGAGGAACGACCGTGCCAGGCACTGCAGCGGGAGCTGCGGGCGGAGCAGACGGTGTTGGCGGTGGCGCCGCGGGAGCCGCCTGGATCGAAGCTGCCGCGGCGAGGACATCGCGTTCGAGAATGCGTCCGCCGGGCCCGGTCCCCTTGACACGATTCACGTCGACACCTAATTCTTCAGCCACCTTCCGGGCACGCGGCGTGACGAATACCTTGGTCGCCTGCGACGTTGCCTGGACCGGCGTCGTGGCGACCGCGACCGAGCCCGACGACGCCGCGGTCGCAGCGGCCGTCCCTCCACCATTCGTCTCGGGGATGATCTCGTCTGGCGATCCGATAATGGCGAGAACCGAGCCGACCTCGACCTTCTGACCTTCTGGCACCTGAATGCGGCGCAGCACCCCATCGGCGGGAGACTCCACCTCGGTCGTTACCTTGTCGCTCTCGACCTCGAACAGGGATTCGCCCTTTCTGACCGTCTCGCCTACGTTCTTGAGCCATTTGCTGATAACGCCGTCTGCCATCGACGCCGCTAATTGGGGAAGCCTGACCTCAACTGCCACTCTCGACAAGACCTCCGTCTTTCTGGTTTGCCCAAGACGCGAATCTGGTTGCCCGGGCGAATCAGATGCGAGTTTCCGCCTGTATGGTAATGCACGAGGTTTCCCTTGTCGAGTCGCGGCGTTTGGCTGGAGGACGACCTCTTCCATCTGTTCTTGGCATCTGATTTGCCTGCCCTCCCGCCCATACGCCGACGGCGTCGCCTCGGTGATTCCGGCGACCCGCGGGCGTTGGGACGGCGCGATTGCTCCCGTGAGCGCCAGGGGCACGCGGGGCGAAACGGTCTTGAATCGCTGGCGTGACCCCGGGAGAGGTCCCGATCGATGGGACGGAAGAAACGGTAGACGGAGGTGTCGTGGTGAGAGCTCGTTTTCGGCGCATGCTCCTGGCAGCATTGCTCAGCATGGTCGCCACGCTCGAGATGGTCACATCGACATTTGCCGCGGGAGGCTGGCAGGGAGTTGTCGGCAGTGGTGGCGTTAACGTCCGGAGCGCGCCTTCGGTGAACGCAAGCGTGGTGGGCGAAGTACCCGGCGGATCCCCGATCACCATCGGATCCTGGGTCCACGGCCAGATGGTCTCGGGAGTCAACGAGACGTGGGGCGAGATCGCCCCGGGAGAGTATGTCTATTCCGCCAATCTGCAGAAACCTCTCCCCAGCAGCCCTCCGGCCGCACCGCGGGTGTTTCCTGGCCACTGGATCGACGTTAACCTGACGCAGCAGATCATCACCGCCTATAACGGCGCATCGCCCGCATTCTGGGCGGTCATGTCATCCGGAGCACCTGGTTGGGAGACGGTGACGGGCACGTACCGGATTCTCCGTCGCGTGCCGAATGAAACCATGCGGAGCTCCTCGCTGCGGGTCGCGGTCGAGATTCCGTACGATCTCCCCAACGTTCTCTACACCCAGTATTTCACCGATTTTGGCGCCGCGATCCACGATAACTACTGGAAGGGCGCCGATTCCCCGTTCGGGGTGCCGACCAGCCACGGCTGCATCGGGCTCCCCGAAGCGCAGGCAAAACAGTTCTGGGACTGGGCGACGGTTGGCACAATTGTGAATATTCACTACTGATCAGACTCGGGGGCGAGGGGATGATGACCGGGTTGGAGCTGCTCATGCTCCCGCGAGGATGTCATTCCCTTGCTCCCGGTCCTGTGTGCTCGGCCAGCCCTGGTCGGCATCTTCGATCGTGGGTGAGTGGTTTCCTCGGGTGTGAATCATGGCCACGCCCCGCGCGGGCAACGCCGGTACTCTTCTTGCCAATCTCTGCCTTCAACCCGCGAGACGGGGTAACGCGACACAGACTTCCAGTTGAGGATCCCTGGCAGCACACGCGGTCCACCAAAGCTCAAGAACGCCGGGTAGAGGGCCAGGCTTCACCCGGCACGACGTGGGGGTGTCATGGACGACAACGGCCGGGGAAGAAGCTTGCGTGACATTCTCGTCTGGGTCGTGCTGCTGGCTGTGCCACTACTGTTTGTGATCTTCATGCTTCCACAGTCGTTGCCGAGCGGCGACCCGGAGATTCCGATCAGCCAGGTCGCCCTGGATATTCAGCACGGCACGGTGCGCAGCCTTACGGTTCAGGGCGACTCGGTCGTGGTCCAGTTCGTGGATGGCACGATGGCGCAGACGCACAAAGAGCCGGGAACGTCGCTCCTCGATACGCTCCGCGCCGAAGGAGTGTCGCCGACTCAGCTCGACGGCGTCTCGATCCAGGTCGCATCACCACCGGTGTGGACGTCCCTGGGCTCGTTCGTCTGGATTCTTCCGATCCTTCTGGTGGTCGGTGCAATCCTGCTAATGTCGCGCCAGACGCCAAGCCCGGGTGCTGGCGATCAGACCCTCTCGTTCCTCAAGAGCCGGGCGAGGAAGATCGTCGCCGATCGTCCGAAGGTGCGGTTCGACGATGCTGCAGGTGTCGACGAGGCCAAGCAGGAATTGCGGGAGGTCGTCGATTTTCTTCGCTCGCCCAGCCGCTTCACGGCGGTCGGCGCCCGCATTCCGAAGGGGGTTCTGCTCATCGGACCGCCGGGGACGGGCAAGACGTTACTGGCACGAGCAGTCGCGGGCGAGGCCGGGGTACCATTCTTCAGCATCAGCGGCTCCGAATTCGTCGAGCTGTTCGTCGGCGTTGGTGCCAGCCGGGTGCGCGACCTGTTCGATCAGGCGAAGCGCAATGCGCCCTGCATCGTCTTCGTCGACGAGATCGACGCCGTGGGACGACAACGGGGCTTTGGAATTGGCGGAGGACACGACGAACGTGAGCAGACCCTGAACCAGATCCTGGTCGAGATGGACGGGTTCGACAAGCAGACGAACATCGTCGTCATCGCCGCGACCAACCGCCCGGACGTGCTCGATCCGGCACTTCTGCGTCCTGGACGATTCGACCGTCGAGTGATTCTCGACGCCCCGGACGTGAACGGACGACGCGCGATCATCAAGATCCACAGTCGCAACAAGCCCCTGGCACCGGACGTCGACCTCGATCGACTCGCTCGGGAGACACCCGGTTTCTGCGGAGCAGACCTCGAGAATCTGATGAACGAAGCTGCAATCCTGGCCGCGCGGGCGGGACGCCAGGTCATCAGCGACGTGGATATCGAAGAGGCAGTAGACCGGGTGCTGGCTGGCCCGGCGCGACGCAGTCGCCTGATCGGTCCGCACGAAAAGGAGATTACAGCTTATCACGAGTCCGGACACGCGCTCGTTGCTCATTCGCTTCCGACAGTCGAGGCGGTGCACAAGATCACGGTCGTTCCGCGTGGCATGTCCGGTGGGCATACACGGCTGCTGACGCTTGGCGACCGACAGCTCTGGACTCGCTCCCAGCTCATGGATCACCTGACGTTTATGCTGGGGGGAATGGCCGCGGAGTATCTCGTTCTGGGCGAGACGACCACCGGGCCTGGAAGCGACCTGGAGCAGGCAACCGATACCGCGCGGCGGATGGTCTGTGCTTTCGGCATGAGCCAGGTGATTGGTCCCGTCGTGCTGGGTCACTTCGAAGGATATGGCAGTCACGCGCCGGACGCGTCCGAGCGTCACGTCAGCGACACGACGGCGTCTCAGGTCGATCAGGAGGTTCGTCTTCTCGTCAACAATGCCCTGAATCGAGCGCGCTCCCTTTTGGAGCAGAAAAGGGAGATTCTGGATCGTCTCGCGCGAGCGCTGGTCCAGCACGAGACACTTCAGGGCGAGACGCTGCGCCGCATGCTAGACGGCGAGGATCCATTTGCGTCGGCCGAGACATCTTCGCAGCCTGGATCGGACCCTCGCGCGCCTCTCGATACGCGACGACCAGAGGCAGCGTGACGCCAGTTCCTCCGGGCTTCAGAAGGACAGTGATGCAGTGTCACGATCGCGGCGAGGCGCGCCGCCTGGAGTGCGCGCCGCTTGGGAAGAACGGTGAGGAGCCGTGGCGCCGAGCGTCGGCGAGGGACCGCGGGGTGGGTCGCGCCGGCCCCCGGATCTGCCGCTGAGGCTTGGCATGGCTCGGGTGGTGAATCGATGGCTCTTCATCCAGAGACCGTAGCACTCGTGGCGTGGGAGGGCTCGAGCACGGGCTCGCGGCCGCAGGGCGTGATGCTGAACCAGCCGTCCCGCTACCGGTCGCCCGATACCATCCCGTCGGCGGCGCGCGGTGACAGGGCGGGGCGACCGATGAGGTCACCAGCCAGTCGCGTTCGCTCTCAATCGCCACGGAAATGGCGGCCAGCCGCTTGCCCCGGGGCGCGATGGTCGTTATTCTGGAGTGGAGTGCTCCACGTCACTACAGGAGGGCAGGGATGAGACTCGAGCCGGTCGAGGTCGTGGTCGAAATTCCCCGGGGTAGTCGCAACAAGTACGAGTTTGACCCAAAGACAGGACGCTTTCGACTGGATCGAGTTCTCTTTGCATCCGTTCATTATCCGACCGATTACGGGTTTGTTCTGGATACCCTGGCGACAGATGGCGATCCGGTCGACGCGCTGATCGTCGTGAACGAGCCGACGTTCTCCGGCTGCGTCGTGCTGGCGCGACCGATTGGCGTTCTGGCGATGCGCGACGAGAAGGGGCGCGATGACAAGCTGCTCACCGTACCCGAAGGAGATCCCCGATTTCACAGCATCGTCGACGTGGCAGATCTGTCGCCGAGCTGGCTGGCCGAGATCGAGTATTTCTTTGCCACGTACAAGACGCTCGAACGTAAGATGACGCAGGTAATCGGCTGGCAGAGCTGGGAGTCCGCGCAGCAGGTGATCACCGAAGGCCGTGCCCGTTTTTTGCACGGGAAGGTCTGATCCGAACGATGCGCCGGAGCGACGTGGTCTCGTCGCGGCGACTGCGTTCGGCGGAAGAAAGCGTCGACTGTGAGAGGAGCGGCACCCCGTCCCCGAGGGCGAGCAACCCCGGGAGACTGGCGGATCTACGGTGATCGCACCCATGCCAGGATTCGAGGAACGCTGGTTGCGCCCGTCCGGTTCGATCGTTCTCTTCTGGGCGAGTGATCTGAGGGACGATCCTTCCATCCCGACCGGCTCGACTGGATCCGGGGGTAGAGCAGAATCTGTCGGGGTTGCACCTGGACGGAGACCTCTTTCCGTCGTCAGCGCGGGCAGTGTCTCCAGCCCCGGGCCACGGGTGCAAGATCTCGCTTCAGGTCTAGATCCCGAGCAGATCGTGGCGATTGCTCGGGCAACGGACCACACCGCGACGGAGACGGCGCTCCGGCTGGCTCGCGGATCGCGTTGCCTGGCGCTGTCCGTGGACGGCGATTTTGCCACGACGTGCTGGGTGTCGGAGGGCAAGGAGTGGGTCGGCGAGCTTGACGGGTGGTTCGTGCCGAGCCCGGGCGACGCGTACATCTGGGACTGCGCAACGCGACCTTCCTGCCGCGGGCACCATCTCTACCCGCTTCTTCTTCGCCAGACCGTTCGCCGACTGGGGCAGGAAGGCATCCGTCGCGTGTGGATCGCGACGGAATGGCACAACTGGCGCTCGGTGCGCGGTGTGACCCGCGCCGGCTTTCGCCCGGTTGGTGCCGTCGTATGCGCCCGCTTCGTTTGTTTCCGCACCCTGTGGGTGGTTCCCGCGCCGACCGCGGCGCCTGATCTGGTACGCTCTCTCCGCGAGGGTCTGACACGGATTCCGTCCGAACCGTGATGCGTTGTCAGAGGGCGCGTGGACCAGAGCGTGTCGTGCCCAGGCTGCCCGACGCGCGGTAGACTGACCCCGCGGTGACTGGTCAGGGCCGACGCGGGTGATAATCAGGCAGCTCTCCTCGTGGTCCGGTACGGGTCAGGCGAAGGAGCCTGCGCGAGGCGACGAAGGCGAGAGCACTGATAACCAGCCCGTGGTACGACCGGGCGTTCAGGCGCGCGCTGGCGTCAGAACCGGTAGCGGCTGCCAGCGCGATCGAACGGGACCGGGCTCTTCGCCGCCAACCACGCGGCCCTGGAGCGACCACGCACTCGCTCGGTCGATCTGGACGATCGCGAGACGGCCGAGCCAGTTCGCAGGATCTTCGAAGAAGACCAGCTTATTGGTGCGTGTCCGCCCTTTCCATTTCCCGTGCTCCTGATCTTCGACCAGAATCTCCTGGGAGGTTCCGACCAGCGCTTCGTTGATGTCCCGACTGATGCGCTCCTGAATCTCCTCGACGCGATGCAGCCGCTCTTTCTTCTCCTGGCGCGAAACGGTGTCGCGCATGGTATCCGCGGCGAGCGTGCCGGGGCGCGGTGAATACATCGCGACGTGGACGACGTCGAAGCGAATCTCTTCGATCAGGTCGAGCGTGTGCTGAAACTGCTCCTCGGACTCACCGGGAAAGCCGACGATGATGTCAGTGGCGATGCTGCACCCGGGCACACGCTCCCGGATACGGGCGACGATTCGTCGGTAGACGTCGACGGTATAGCCACGCCACATGGCCTTGAGCACGGCGTCGTCACCCGCCTGGACGGGAATATTGATGTGCTCACACACTTTCGGAAGCGTCGCCACTGCGTCGAGAATGCGATCGGTGAAATCCCGCGGGTGGGACGTGAGAAAGCGGATTCGGACGAGACCTTCGATCTCGCTCAGTGCAGAAAGCAGATCCGCGAGATCGGGCCTCTCGGGTCGGAGGTCACGCCCGTAGCGATCGACGATCTGACCGAGAAGCGTTACTTCGCGCGCGCCCTCGGCTACCAGCCGTCGCGTCTCGGCTACCAGCTCCGGGATTGGCCGGCTGACCTCGCGGCCGCGACGGAAGGGAACGATGCAATACGTGCACCGTCGGTTGCAGCCGCTCATGATCGGCAGCCAGCGCGCAACGGGGAAGGGGCGCGTGGTATTGACGACCGATCCATCTGACGCGGTTACCGTCGGAGCAAGGCAGCCATCCGAGCTCACGTCGGGGTCGAGTGTCGGATCTCGATCCGACATGCGCTCATCGACGAGATCAAGCAGATCTTTTGGCTCGGCTGGTGGAAAGAAGACGTCCACGTATGGAAGCTTCCGCCGCAGAGTGTCCACCGTGTCAGGTGCGACCATGCATCCGCCGAAGCCAATGATGAGATCCGGGCGGGCAAGCTTCAGTGGCCGCAACGATCCGACCTTGCCCAGCGCCTTATCCTCGGCGGCCTGACGGACGCTACAGGTATTCAGAACGACGACGTCTGCCTGCTCAGCCGATGACGCCTCGACAAGGCCCCGATCCTGAAGGGCCCGCGCGATCCGTTCAGAATCCGCCTCGTTCATCTGACACCCGACCGTCCAAATGTAGTAGCGCATCGGAATCCTCGACAGACGTTATCTGTGCCGGATTATAGAGACGCCACGACGTAACCGCAAGAAGCGCGGCGCGTGACTTGCGGTTGGTTAGCGGGATAGACTGATCGATAGCTCTGGGTATAGCTTTACGACTCACCATCGATTCCTGGCGGCCGGCGACCTCGAGACGGTGGCGCAGGAGATCCTGTCGCGGCGTCGCGTCCCGGTCGCTACCTATCGTCTGCAGTTCAATCGTTCGTTCGGCTTTGAGGCGGCACGCCGGATCGTGGATTACCTCGACACGCTCGGCATCACCGATGTCTACGCGTCCCCCTGCCTCAAAGCCGGGACAAAGAGTGACCATGGATACGATATCTGCGATCACAGCTCTCTGAATCCGGTCCTCGGCTCACCGGCTGACTTCGACGCATTCGTGCAGGAGCTCCACGCGCACGGGCTGGGCCTGATCTTCGACATGGTGCCCAATCACATGGGCATCGCCGACCCCGACAACGCCTGGTGGATGGATGTGCTCGAGAACGGCCCGAGCTCGCCATACGCACGCTATTTCGACATCGATTGGAACCCTTTGAAGGCCGGAACCGACGTCGAAAATCGCATCCTGCTGCCGATTCTCGGAGATCCGTACGGCAAGGCCCTCGAAAATCAGGAGATCTCGCTCAGCTTCGAGAACGGGGCGTTCTTCATCTTGTACGGTGACCGTCGCATGCCGGTCGCGCCCCGCTGCTATGCCGAGATTCTCTCAGCCCCCCTACCGTCCCTGATCGAGACTCTGGGCGAAGATCACCCTCACGTTCTCGAGCTCCAGTCGATCATCACGGCGATCAGCTATCTCCCACCGGAGACAGAGTCCGATCCGGAGAAGATATCCGAGCGTCGGCGCGAGAAGGAGATCATTAAGCGCCGGATCGCCGAGCTCGCCGAAGTATCACCGGACGTGCGCGCGGCAATCGACGAAACGGTGACGTTGTACAACGGCGTGCGGGGTGATCCGCGAAGCTTCGATCGGCTCAGCGCGCTTCTGGATAACCAGTGCTATCGGCTCTCCTTCTGGCGGGTTGCTGCCGAGGAGATCAACTACCGGCGCTTCTTCGACGTGAACGAGCTCGCGGCGATTCGAATGGAGCTGCCCGTAGTGTTCGAGGAGACCCACCGCTTGATCCTGGATTTGATTCGCCAGGGTAAGGTCACCGGTCTGCGGATCGATCACGCCGACGGACTCTGGGACCCGATTGGCTATCTGCGCCAGGTGCAGAAGGCCGCGTTCCATGCTCTCTGCCAGGGCTGTCTGGACCGGAGGTCTGACCTGGATGGTCGGGCCCGCCAGATTGCCGAGGAGAAACTCCTCGAGTGGTTCGAGCGCCAGCGCGTGGAGCGCCCGCGCGCCCTGGCGTGTCAGCCGCTGTACGTTGTCGTCGAGAAGATTCTCAGTCGAGACGAATGCCTGCCTGACTCGTGGCCGGTCGACGGAACGACTGGATATGACTTTGCTAACCTGGTCAACGGACTGTTTGTCGACGCCGCAAACCGAAAGGCGTTCTCGCACCTCTACACGTCCTTCACTCACGCTGCCCCGGTGCCGTTTCGCGAGCTCGTCGTGTCGACGAAGAAGATCATCATGCTCGTCTCGCTCGCGAGCGAGGTAAACGAGCTTGGCTACCAGCTCAAGCGAATCGCCAGTAAAGATCGCTGGTACCGTGACCTCACGGTGAACAGTCTCACTCACGCCATTCGTGAGGTCATCGCCGCGTTACCGGTGTACCGGACCTACCTGACTGAACACAACGGGTCGATCGACGAGCACGATCTCAGCGCGATCGAAACCGCCATCGCCGAGGCGCGACGCCGCAACCCTCGAACCGCGTCGGCCGTCTTCGATTTCGTCCGGCGGGTTCTGCTCCAGGAGATTCCCGAGGGCCTCAGCGCCGAGGACAGGTCCGAGTGGACGAACTTCGTCATGCGCTTCCAGCAGACGACCGGCCCAGTCACCGCAAAAGGGGTGGAAGATACCGCCTTCTACGTCTACAACCGTCTCCTCTCTCTCAACGAGGTCGGTGGCGACCCGGACCAGTTCGGTCTGACGCCCGCCGTCTTCCACCGCGAAAACCTGCAGCGGCTCGAGCGCTGGCCCCACTCGATGCTGGCTGGATCCACCCACGACTCCAAGCGTAGTGCGGACGTCCGCGCCCGGCTCGACGTCCTGTCAGAGATCCCCCAGCTCTGGCGGCGCGCGATCTTTCGATGGAGCCGGCAGAATCGCAGGAAGAAGACCTTGATCGATGGTCAGCCGATGCCCGACCGAAACGCCGAATACCTGCTCTACCAGACCCTCGTGGGCGCCTGGCCGCTAGAGGAGCTCGACGAGAATGGCTGGCGCGTATTCCGCCAGCGGATTCACGACTACATGCAAAAGGCGATCAAGGAGGCGAAGGTCCATACCAGCTGGGTGAATCCGAACCGCGCCTACGACGAAGCAGTCGCACGATTCGTGGACCAGATTCTGACCGGACACCCCAACGAAGGGTTCCTGGCTGATCTACGCCAGTTTCAAGAGTACGTCGCCTTCTACGGCATGCTCAACTCGCTAGCGCAGACGCTCCTGCAGCTGACCGCGCCGGGTGTGCCGGACATTTATCAAGGGAACGAGCTCTGGGACTTCAGCCTGGTCGATCCCGACAACCGCCGGCCGGTCGACTTCGAGCAACGTCAGGCCCTCCTCCAGGGAATAGTAGAACGGATCAAGATGGTGTCGGCGGTGGATCGGCCGGGTGTGCTCCCGGTGGATGCTGGTGAACGCGAGGCGCGGGGAGCTGACGGCCGCACGTCACGATCGAGAGGATCGGTTGGCGAACGACGGACTGCCCTCGGTCGGTTTGCGATCGAGCTCCTGGAGAGCTGGCGCGACGGACGGGTGAAGCTCTATCTCATCCACCGCGTCCTCCAGGAGCGCCGTGCCCACGCGGACGTCTTCACCCACGGCAGCTACCAGCCGGTCGACGTCGACGGGGTCCATCGCGATAAGGTAGTTGCCTTTAGCCGTCTCCACGATAGCAGCGTCTATCTGACGGTCGTGCCTCGCCTCGTGGTTGGGCTCACGCGTGGAATGCCCGCGCTACCTCACGGCGAAGCCATCTGGGGCGACACGGTGCTCGTGATTCCTCCAGCGATGCGAGGGAAAGTCTTTCAGAACGTGCTGACCGACGAGATCGTCAGGACAGCCGAGCGGCACGGATCTCCGGTGATGCCGCTGGCCGATATCCTGAACGGTTTCCCGGTCGCCCTGCTGAGACAGCTATGACTTGCTCCTCCCGCGCGCACCTGCCGTTTGGTGCCGCCGTCGCCGACGCGGGCGTTCGCTTCGCGGTATGGGCTCCGAAGGCTTCGCGCGTCGACGTGGAGATTATCGGCGATGGCGTCACGCGATCCTGGCGTTTGTCGGATCTCGGCGACGGTGTCTACGCTGGCCTGGTCCCCGATCTGGGTGCCGGCGCGCGCTATCGGTTCCGCCTGGACGGCGGACCGAGCTTTCCAGACCCGTGGTCGCGGTCGCAGCCAGAAGGAGTCCACGGCCCTTCGGAGGTTGTCGATCCAAACACGTTTCAATGGACCGACCACGATTGGCGAGGCGTTGATCGCGAGGGGCTCGTGCTGTACGAGGTGCACGTGGGAACCTACACCCCGGAGGGCACCTTCGACGCGCTCGCGCGCGAGCTACCCCAGATTCGCAGCCTGGGCATCACCGCGATCGAGCTGATGCCGGTGGCAGAGTTTCCGGGACGCTGGAACTGGGGCTACGACGGTGTCTTCCTCTTCGCGCCAAGCCACGTCTACGGTGGTGTCGAGTCGTTCAAGCATCTCATCGACACGGCGCACCGTCACGGGCTGGCGGTCCTCTTGGATGTTGTGTACAACCACCTGGGACCCGATGGCAACTACCTCCGCGCCTACAGTGACGATTATTTCAGCACCCGCCACGCGACGCCGTGGGGTGAGGCGATCAACTACGATGGACCCAATTGCCGACGTGTGCGCGAGCTTGTCATCGAGAATGCCCGTTACTGGCTCCGCGAGTACCATCTGGACGGTCTGCGCCTCGACGCGACCCACGCGATCTTCGACGATAGTCCGACGCCACTCCTGGCCGAGATTGTCGACGCGGCGCACACTGAGGTCGGAGCGAGCAGGAAGATCTACCTCTTCGCCGAGGACGGACGCAACGACGTCAGGCTGATTCGTCCACGCGAGGCGGGAGGGATTGGACTGGATGGCGTCTGGGCAGACGACTTTCACCACGCCGTGCACGTTCTGGTGACCGGCGAGCGCGAGGGGTACTACGCCGACTACGATGGATCGGCCGATGCGGTGGCCCGGACAATCACCGGCGGTTTCCTCTACCAGGGGCAGCACTCTGTGTTCCGCGATGCACCGCGCGGCACCACCGTGACGGACGAGCCAGCGTCCGCGTTCGTGTTCTGCCTCCAGAATCACGACCAGGTCGGGAACCGCGCGTTCGGCGAGCGCCTGCACCACCTGGTCGACGTCGAAACCTACGCTGTCGCGTCGGCGCTTCTGGTGCTGGCGCCGGAGCTTCCACTCCTCTTTATGGGGCAGGAGTTCGCGACAGGCAGCCCGTTTCTCTATTTCACCGATCATCACGATGCGCTGGGGCGCCTCGTCACCGAGGGAAGGAGGCGAGAGTTCGCTCGGTTTTCGGCGTTCGCGGATGCCGCGACGCGCGATCAGATCCCGGATCCGCAGTCCGAAACGACGTTCTGGCGTTCAAAGCTCCGCCTCGAGGAGCGGCAGGAGCACGCTTGGATCTATGATCTCTATCGCCGACTACTCTGGCTCCGCCAGACCGATCCGGTCTTTCGCCACCCGGACCGCCGCACCACCGACAGCGGTGCTTTGGGGCAGAAGTGCATCATCGTGCGGCGAGAGCTGGGGGCACAGCGTCGACTGATCGCGGCCAACTTCGGGGCGGAGATCCTCGCACTCGCCGCGGAAGTCCCTCTCCTCTCCTGGCTCGGGATCGGAAGCTGGCGTGTGCTCCTTTCGACCCAGCACCAGGGCGCGAACGTGGTCCCGTCGGCCGTCACGACGCTGGCCAGCGAGGCTGGGGTCGTGGGGGAGCCTCGCCAGGTGTACCTGCCGGCAAAGACAGCAATCGTCTGGGCGTGTGAATGAATCTCGATCGGTCGCCCCGGCGGGCTGACCTCACTCCAGGCTGCGCGCGGGCGGGTCTGCCGAGGCCGCGACCCGCTGGTAATCGTCCCAGGTGTCGACATCCTGGAAAGCGTGGTCGTCGGGAAGCTCCAGGGTGACGAGTCGGTCGCGGTGGCGGTTGATGACGTCGCGGGCGCCGGTATCGCCGACGACGGTCAGGAGCTCGGGAAACAGGGCGCGATCGAAGATTACCGGGTTGCCGCGCCGGCCGGCGCACTGTGGAGCGACGATCAGCGCTCCGGATTCCTCGTAGAGGCCGATCAAGCGATCCATCAGTAGCGTATCGACGAAAGGCTGATCGACGAGGAGGATGAGCGCGGCGGCGAGGTCGCGGGGAAAGGCCAGGAGGCCGCATCGGAGCGACGTGCTCTGGCCCTGAGCGTAGGATGGGTTCTGGACGACGTCGACCTTCAGTCCGGCGAGCGCAGCAGTAACGTCCGCTGCCTGGAACCCGACGACGACGTTGAGGTAGGCAAGGCTGGATGCCAGCGCTTGCTCGGCCACATAGCGGACGAGCGGAGTGCCCCGAAAGGTCAGGAGCTGCTTTGGTCGGCCGAGACGTGATGATGAGCCGGCTGCAAGCAGAATCCCGCCGACTGACGATCGAGGTCGGTCCGGCCGTGATCCACTCGTCGACATGGGCGTCAATGAGATGCGCCGGTCGGTGCCGGGGCGGATGTCCACGCGGTGGACGGGACGAGGTCCGCGTACCGCCCGCGTCGCGTGGCGATGATCTCGGCAGCGATGCTCACCGCGATCTCTTCCGGAGTGCGAGCGCCGATATTCAGGCCGATCGGCGCGTGAATGCGGGCGATCTGCTCGTCGGTCAGACCCGCCTCCTTCAGGCGCGTGACTCGGTCCTGGCTCGTCTTTCGGCTTCCGATCGCACCGACGTAACGGGCCGGGCGTGCCAGCGCGGCCCGGAGGGCCGGCTCGTCAAACTTCGGATCGTGCGTCAGAATGGCAATGTACGTCCGCGAATCGACGCGCATCCGGTCGAGCGCTTCGTCTGGCCAGGCGGTAATGATCTCGTCCACGTGCGGGAACCGCTCCGGAGTCGCGAATCGCTCACGAGCATCGACGACAGTTACGCGAAAGCCGAGCAGCTTCCCGATGTGGCCGAGCGCAATCGCAGTGTGAACTGCCCCGATCAGGATCAGGTGCGGTGGGCGGGCGAACACGTCCACGAACGCGTCGACGCCCTCCTGCAACGTGACGACACCGGGTTCGTCGCTCGACAGTCGGTCGCGCGCGGCCGCGATCGCCACGCGATCGACCTCCTCCGATCCCAGGGTCCCGCTGACGCGACCGTCCTCGTAGACGGCGATCTTGCTCCCAAGAGGCTCGCCGCGGACGATCGTCACCACCGCGAGCGGATCGTCTGCCTCGATCGCCTGGCGAATCTCATCTACCAACGTGGGCACCGTTCTCACCCCGTCATCAGCGGCTCGACGAAGACCTCGATCGTGCCGCCGCAGGCCAGACCGACCTCCCAGGCGTCCTCATCGCTCACGCCAAATTTCACCAGTCGCGGTCGGCGCTCGTGCAGGACCTCGAGCGCGGTCTCGATCACGGCATTTTCGACGCATCCTCCACTGACCGAGCCTGTCATCTCGCCAGACTCGGAAACGGCCATCTTGGCGCCGACGCCGCGTGGCGCCGAGCCGGCAACGCTGACCACCGTGGCGAGGGCGACAGATTTGCCCTGGGCTCGCCACCGGTCGATGTCGGGGAAAAGTTCGCGCATTTCGATCACCTCGCTGGCTGGCCGCTCACCGGTGCCTCGGAGTACACGAACGCCGCCGAGCGCTCGCCAGAGTTTCCGCTGTGCGATCGGGTCGCCGTCGATGCTTTCGATACGAGCAGATCTCGAAAAGCGGGACCGGAGCCTGACGACGCTAGATCACCAGGCTTCTGCCGTCGCGTTGGGCGTCTGCCCTCGATACGCTGGAGGTGACGGCCAAGTGCCTCCAGGCTATCCAGATTGTGTACTGGCAGGAAATCGTCCACGTACGGCAGCGCTGCCTGGATCCCCTGGGTCAGCGGCTGATAGGACGGCAGCCCGAGCAGGGGATTGAGCCAGATCAGACGGTAGCAGTTTCGCTGCAGCCGCTGCATCTCCTCGCGAAGCAGGTCGATGTCACCACGATCCCAGCCGTCGCTAATCACCATGACAATAGCGCCCCGCCCGAGGACGCGCTTACTCCAGGTAAAGTTGAACGAGCGAAGCGCTTCGCCAATGCGCGTGCCACCGGACCAGTCCTGCACGGCGCGACTGACCTCGTTCAGAGCCGAGCCCGGATCGCGCGTTCGAAGCTGCCGAGTGATGCGGGTCAGGCGTGTTGCGAAGACGAAGGCCTCGACGCGATCCAGCCCGTGCTCGACGGTATGGAGGAACTGAAGGAGCGTGCGGCTGTACCGATCCATCGACCCGCTGATATCGCAGATCAGGACGAGTGGGCGGGGACGGGTACGATAGCGCCGCCGCGACAGCGCAAAGACCTCGCCGCCGTGGCGCAGATTGCGTCGGATGGTTCGACGCAGATCGAGAAAGCGGCCGAG
Organism: Chloroflexota bacterium; assembly: GCA_902810745.1. Taxonomy (GTDB): domain Bacteria; phylum Chloroflexota; class UBA6077; order FW602-bin22; family CADDYW01; genus CADDYW01. The sequence goes on from CADDYW010000021.1 coordinate 37,474, forward strand.
CGGGTTCGACTCGAATCGTCGTGTCCGTCGTCGGGCGATCTTCCAGCGCATCTCCTGCATCAGGCGGCGCGCTCGCTGCAGCTCCTCCGCGGTGTACGCTTCAAAATCCTTCTGTCGCAGAATCTCGTCACGACTGTAGGCAAGTAGCACCTGGGTCGACGGGCCATTTTCGTCTGGCGCCTCCTCGTCGTCGGTGTCGTCCTGCTCGCGGAGGGTAATTTCGATGGTACGAGGAAGTGCGTTCTCGGGATTGTCGCGATCGGGCACGCAGTCTTCGATCGGATCGAGGTTCACGACGGACTTGCGATTTTTGGCCGCGTTTTCCTGGAGAAAGTACGCCGTACGGGAGTTCCAGAAGAGATTGAAGAGCGCATCGAACACCGGAAGGTCTTCACGACGGCCCACGAGGATGCCACGCGCGGTGTGATAGAAATCTTCTCGTCTGCGGATGTCAATGACCTCGAGGGCGCGCGTGAGATCGAGGATCTGCCCCGTACCCACGGTCATACCGGCGCGACGGAGAATCCGCCCGAAAAGCACAACGTTCTCTAAGAGGTGGGCGAAATCTTCCGCGGACGCGCCGCTGTCGAGTGATTCAAGAGTCTGCACGGGCCATCTCCACCAGAGATCCGATACTCCCGTTGCGAATCTTCTGGATATCGTCCTGATATTTCAGCAGCGTACCAAGCGTGTCGACGGCTAGCTGCTCGTCGAGCGAGACCGCTCCGAGCGTCGAGAGGGCACTTGCCCAGTCGAGAGTTTCGGCGACTCCGGGCAGCTTGTAGAGATCCTGCTTGCGAAGCTCCTGAACGAATCGACACACCTGCCGTGCCAGCTCGGCCGAGATCTCCGGCCGCTTGGTCGTCACGATCTGGAACTCCTTCTGGAACGAGGGGTAGTCGATCCAGTGGTACAGGCAGCGTCGCTTGAGAGCATCGTGCACCTCGCGGGTTCGGTTCGAGGTGATCACCACGATGGGAGGCTGGGACGCGCGAATCGTCCCGATCTCGGGAACGGTGATCTGGTAGTCAGACAGCAGCTCCAACAGGAATGCCTCGAACTCTTCGTCAGCGCGGTCGATCTCGTCGATCAGCAGGACTGGAGCCTTCCCGTCCTTGCTCTCGACTGCCTGCAGCAATGGACGGCGGATCAGGAACTCCGGCGAGAAGATCTCGCGGAGAGCCTCCTGCTGGTGCGCGCCAGTTGCCTCGAGTAGCCGAATGTGCAGGAGCTGTCGGCTATAGTTCCACTCGTAGACCGCAGCGTTCACGTCGAGGCCCTCGTAGCACTGCAGGCGAATCAGGGGCGTCTCGAGCATGTCGCTCAGGACCTTTGCAATCTCCGTCTTACCAACGCCGGCCTCTCCCTCGAGGAACAGCGGCTTCTGAAGGCGGAGGCTCAGGAAGATGACAGTTGCCAGCGATCGTTCGGCCACGTAGGACTCGGCGCGCAGCGCGCGCTCGACGTCCGCAATCGTTTCAGGTACCTTCACTCGTTCCCCCATCCGTGGTGTTCGGGGGCGCAGGCCTGGGGTCGAGAATCGCAGGCGATCCAGAACCTCCCACCCTACCCTCGAGGCCCCCGGTCGACTCTGCGCTCAGCCGTTATGCCCGTCGCCATCGGGCGTGCCTCGCTACTGACGCGCAAGCGCTTCAATCTTACTCTGCATCCGTCCGAAGAACTGATTCATCAGACTACGCGTTGCCGGCATCAGCACGCGCTGTCCGACAGCCGCGATCATTCCGCCAACCTGTCCTTCGCCAGCCACGTCGACCCGCGTTCCATCCTCGATGTCACTCAGAGTGATCATCACCTCACCCTGCGCGAATCCAGGCCCGCCTGACCCATCGACGTGCAAACGATAGCTTGACGGTGGCTGCTCGTCGGTGATCTGGACGTGTCCAGTAAAGGTGCCTTTCACCGCAGCGATGCCGACCTGTAGCTTTGCCAGGTAGCGTCCATCTGCTTGGAGAGTCAGCTCCTGGCAGCCCGGGATGCATTCCTGGAGTGCTTGCGGGTCACGTAGGGTGTGATAGACAAGCTCACGCGGCGCTGCGATCGTGTACGTCCCTTCGATCTTCAATAACTCATGCCCTCGAAAATGCCCTGTGTGCTCTTCGGGGACCGGCGGGAGCAGGCGTCCGAGTCCAACTGCATCAACAGGTTGGGATGCTTCCTGCTATCTCCTGGGTGTGACCGTGCCGGCGAGCACCAATGACATGATAACGATTTAGCGGTCAATCGGCAAACAAAGCGGGACCCGCCCGCTCCGGTCGCCCGGAGGAGGCGGATCCCGATGGCGGGTCAACCGTGTCGCGTCACTTCTTTGCGCGCTCGGCAGCCGCCCGGAGAGCCCGCATCGTGAACTCGCGGACCAGGTGTCGCCGGTACTCGGCCGAGGCGTGAATGTCCCCGACCGGCTCGATGGCCTCGGCAGCTGCAGCGCCAGCCTTCTGAATTGCCGCGTCGTCGAGCCGCGACCCGACGAGGCCTTGCTCGGCCGCGGATGCCCGGACTGCCTTCGACCCGGCACCGGTCACACCGATCGCGGCCGATGCGCAGGATCCGTCGGCATTCAGGCGAACCAGTGCCGCAACGCCGACGATGGCGTAGCGCGACGCTGGGTGTGGAAACTTGACGTAGGCCGCTCCCGAGCCGGCGGCCGGAATCGGAATCCGGACCTGGGTGATGACCTCATCCGGCTTGAGCGCCGTCGTCAGCAAGTCGACGAAGAAGTCAGTTGCCTTGATCGTGCGCTGTCCTTTTGATCCTGTCACCGAGATCTCGGCTTCGAGCGCCAGGATTGGCGCGGGATAGTCCGCGGCAGGATCGGCGTGAGCAAGGCTGCCGCCAATCGTACCACGATTTCGAACCTGAACGTCGCCAATCAGGGCCGCCGTCTCGGCGAGAACCGGCAGTCGCTCGCGCACCAGCGACGACGATTCGACCTCGTAGTGGGTGGTCAACGCGCCGATCTCGAGCGCGCCGTTGGCTTCCCGGATTCCCTTCAGTCCGGGAACACGCGCGAGGTCGACCAGGTACTTTGGCGCCGCCAGCCGGAGCTTCATCAACGGCACCAGGCTATGTCCCCCGGCGAGGAGCTTGGCGTCGTCGGGATGGGCGGCCAGAAACGCGGTTGCCTCGGCAAGCGACGCCGGTGCGACGTACTCAAATGCGCTGGGAATCACGTCAGATCCTCCTTACGTTAGGCAGTGGGTAGCAGCCGCCAGATCTTCTCGGGCGTCAATGGCATGTCGATGTGACGAACGCCAAGGGGAGCGAGCGCGTCGACGACCGCGTTGACGACGGCGGGCGTCGAGGCAATCGTACCGGTCTCGCCGATGCCTTTCAGACCGAGCGGATTCACCGGCGAGGGCGTTTCCGTTCGGGCGGTCTCGATCGAGGGAAGCGACTGCGCGGTTGGGATGGCATAATCCATCAGCGAGCCGGTGAGAAGCTGCCCATCGGCGCTGTAGACTGCCTGCTCCCAGAGAGCCTGGGCAACGCCCTGCGCGACACCACCGTGAACCTGCCCGTCCACGATCTTGGGGTTGATTACCGGCCCGCAATCGTCGACCGCGACGTAGCGCAGAAGCTTGACAGCGCCCGTCCCGGGATCGACCTCGACCACGGCGATGTGGGTACCAAAGGGGTAGACGAAGTTCGAGGGATCGAAGAACGACGACTCCTCGAGGCCGGGCTCCATCCCCTTCGGCAGATTCCAGGCGAGATTCGCCTGCAGGGCAATATCCTGGATGGTCTTCGAACGCTCGGGTACACCCTTGACCTGAAATCGTCCATTGACGAAGTCGAGATCCTCGGGTGAGACCTCCAGAAGATGCGCCGCGATAACTCGCGCCTTTTCCTTGACTTTCCGAGCGGCCAGGACCATCGCCGTGCCGCCGACGGCGGTGGTGCGGCTTCCGTAGGTGCCCCAGCCCATCGGAATCCGCGCGGTATCGCCGTGGACGACCTCGACGTCATCGATTGGGAGTCCTAGCTCCTCGGCGACGATCTGCGCGAAAGTCGTCTCTTCGCCCTGCCCGTGGGGTGACGAGCCGGTAAAAACGGTCGCCTTGCCGCTTGGGTGAAGGCGAACCACCGCGCTCTCCCAGAGGCCACCCTGGAAGCCGACCGCGCCAGCCACCGCCGATGGTCCGAGTCCGCAGATCTCGACGTAGGTACTGAATCCGATGCCGAGGTAGCGGCCCTGGGCGCGCGCTGCGGCCTGCTCGGCGCGGAACTGCCGATAGTTGACGATCTCCAGCGCCTTGTCGAGAGCTGCCTCGTAGTTCCCGCTGTCGTACGTCACGCCACTGGCGACGGTGTACGGGAAGGCCTCTTTCGGAATGAAGTTCTTGCGGCGAATGTCGACCGGATCCATCTTCAGCTCGGCCGCCAGAAGATCGACCATCCGCTCCACGGCGTAGGTCGCTTCCGGGCGCCCGGCACCACGGTATGCATCCGTCGGCGTCGTATTGGTGAAAACGCCGAGAACCTCGTAGTCCAGAGCCGGTATCTTATAGCAGCCGGTCATCATCAAGCCGTGCAGGATGGTGGGGATTCCCGGCGACGCGGTGGAGAGGTAGGCGCCGAGGCTCGCGTAGCAGCGGCCTCGAAGGCCGAGGATCGTGCCATCGCGCTTGGCGGCGACCTCGAGGTCGACGATGTGATCCCGACCGTGAATCGTAGCCTGGTAGTTCTCGCGACGGTCCTCGCTCCATTTCATCGGGCGACCCAGCTGCATCGCCAGATAGCTGAGTACGGCCTCTTCGGGATAGCAATGGATCTTGCTTCCAAAGCCGCCGCCAACCTCTGGCGCGACGACCCGAATTCGGTGCTCGGGTAGACCGAGGATGACTGACAGCAGGAACCGATGGATGTGTGGATTCTGGGAGGTCATCGTCACGGTCAGGTCGCCTGTCCCCGCGTTGTACTGAGCCACGACCTGTCGGGTTTCCATCGGATTAGGGATGAGGCGCTGGTTGATCAGGCGCTGCTTGACGGTGACCTCGGCGTTTCTGAAGGCCGCGTCGATGTCGCCACCCGCGACCTTCCAGCGAAAGGCGATGTTGTTCGGAACGTCCGGATGTAGCTGCGGCGCACCGGGCTGCGTCGCCTTCTCCTGGTCGACAATCGCGGGAAGCACCTCGTATTCCACGTCGACCAGTGCCGCCGCGTCGGCAGCGGCCGCGCGACTCTCGGCGACGACTGCCGCGACGGCGTCGCCCACGTAGCGCACCGTATCGACTGCGAGCGCAGGGTGCTTGGGCGTCTTCAGGTCAGAATTGGGGATAAGCCAGGCGGTCGGGATGCCAGCGACCTTTCCCTCGAGATCCTGGCCAGTGACGACGGCGACGACGCCGGGAGCGCCGCGGGCCCGTGAGGTGTCGATACGTCTGATACGCGCGTGCGCGTGCGGACTTCGGACGAACGCGACGTACGCGAGGTTGGCGAGCTGCACATCGTCCGTGTAGGTAGCGCGTCCGGTGATAAGACGGGGATCTTCTCGCCTCTTCACTGCCGCGCCGAAGATCCTGCTGACGGCCATGGGAGAGCCCCCTCTCTATCTTGTTTTGCGGTCGACAGGTGATGAGCTAGCGAGCGGCCGCCGGTGACGCGGTCTGCATCTTCTTTGCAGCGTACTGAACCGCCTTGACGATGTTGTGGTAGCCGGTACAACGGCAGAGATTACCCTCGAGCGCATGGCGAATCTCCGCCTCGGATGGATTCGGGTTGCGCTGCAGAAGCTGCACGGCCGACATGATCATGCCCGGCGTACAGAACCCGCACTGCAATCCGTGCTCCTCCCAGAACCCTTCCTGAACCGGATGCAGCTCACCGTCCTTCGCTAGCCCTTCGATCGTCGTGATATTGGTTCCATTCGCCTGGACGGCGAAGACCGTGCACGACTTGACCGACTCGCCGTTGATCAGCACAGTGCACGCGCCGCACTGCGACGTATCGCAGCCGATGTGGGTGCCGGTCAGTCCCAGAACGTCCCGCAGATAGTGAACGAGCAACAGGCGCGGTTCGACGTCATTTTGATAGGTTTTTCCGTTGACGGTGACGCTTACGTGACTCACTGAGGTCTACCCCCATCCGTATTTGAGTGGACGCTACGTCGGAGAAAATGGGAAGCTAAGCAGCCGATCGCGGAGCGCCGAGCGCTACCGCTGTTTGACCGCGGCGTGGCGGGTTCGGGTCCCGCAAGCCATCACCTCCTCGTGTGGCTGGCGAAGCCGCCGATTGACACTCTGGATTCGCGTGCCTCGTCGCGAGGTGAGAGCGGGGCACCGGCGCCAGGCGGGCGCCAGCAGAGCCGTCACCTCGGACGAGGAAGGTGCGATCCAGTCCGCCGTGGCTCTCACTATATTCATACGTATCTGGCATGTCAAGCCGCAGTAGCGACTCGGCAGGCTAAGCTGTTCGCTCGAGGAGCCCGCTCGCCGCGAAGCAGCCGTGACGGCGAGGGTAGTTCCTGGCATACCCACAGACATCGAAAGCGAGTCGAGCACGCGACGGCGCATCACGAGGCGGGCTGAGTAGTCGGCGACCCCCAGACGATCCCCAGAAGGTGCCCCGTCACGTCGTAGCTTGCCACGCCGCAGCACACGCTTTGTTCACCGCGATGGACGTCCTCGATCAGCAAGGGCAGCACCTGAGCGGTATTTTCAATCAGATCGAGGCTCGGAAGGTCGCCGGGCGAAACCCAGTGGAGCGTGCCCTCGGTGCACGACGGGACACGATCAGTCGTGGTCTGGCCAGTGAAGTAGAGCAGGCAGACCAGACCCTCGGCCGGGTGATCGAAGAAGAGCGTTCGCCGCAGGCCGAAGCGGGTCACTTCGTCAGGCGAGAGGTCCGTCTCCTCATACAGCTCGCGCAGGGCAGCCGCGTTCAGGTCCGCTAGCTCGTCGGGCTCGACCTTCCCGCCGAGGCCGGTCCAGCGGTTCGGCGCGAACTTCTTCCAGGCCGCGCGCTCGAGGAGTAGCAGCCGATCCGCGTGAAAGAGGACGATGACCGTGCGAACGTCGAGACTCTGAATCGCGGACCGGGGCTCGGGGGACGGCGACGCAGGATCTTCCTTCGATGGTCGTGGTACCATGAAGATGTACCTCGCATTCGTAGGCAGCCTTTCTCGAGTGCTCACGTCTCTTTGCAGAAGGAGCTGTCGCCGGTGGACCTGCTGCGCCGCGTCGATTGACCGCCTGGCTCTATCATCTGATACCCAGTGGCTATCGCCTGGCTCGCCGCTCGGGCCGCCCAGATCGCATTCTGCATTAAAGATGGCTTAAAGGCAAGCTCGACCCTGGAAGACTGGATGATCTGAAGTGGTATAATGTCGAGGCGCGGCAGTGGAACGTCCGTTCGTTTGACGCAGTCGGGAGGTGACGGTGCCGGAGTTTCGTGTCGTCTCTGAGTTCCAGCCGACCGGTGACCAGCCTGAAGCGATCGCCAAGCTTGTCGAGGGCGTGCGTGCCGGATACAAGGCTCAGACCCTGCTTGGCGTCACCGGTTCCGGCAAGACGTTCACAATGGCCAAGGTGATCGAGCAGATCCAGCGGCCGACGCTCGTGATCGCTCACAATAAGACGCTTGCGGCCCAGCTCGCCAGCGAGTTCCGCGAGTTCTTTCCAGATAACGCGGTCGAGTACTTCGTCAGCTACTACGACTACTATCAGCCCGAAGCCTACGTCCCACGGACAGACACCTACATCGAGAAGGACGCGACGATCAACGACGACCTCGATCGCCTGCGCCACGCTGCGACCCAGGCGCTCTTTACTCGACGCGACGTGCTGATCGTCGCGTCGGTCTCGTGCATCTATAGCCTCGGCGAGCCGGAAGAGTACAACCAGACCACGGTTCGAGTGCAGGTCGGAGAGACGCGCAATCGCGACAAGCTTCTGCGGTGGCTGACCGACATCTATTACGAGCGAAACGACTACGATTTCAGCCGAGGGAAGTTTCGCGTGCGCGGCGATGCCGTCGAGGTGTTTCCGGCCTATGACGAGGTGGCGGTCCGGATCGAGTTCTGGGGCGATGAGATCGAGCGCATCGTCGACGTCGATCCGGTGACCGGCGAGATTCTCCTGACCCGAACGTCGGTCGAGATCTACCCGGCGAAGCACTTCGTCACGAGCAGAGAGAAGATGCAGCTCGCGCTGAAATCGATTGAAGATGAGCTGGGCGAGCGGCTGAAGGAGCTGGAAGGCCAGGGAAAGCTCCTCGAAGCGGAGCGGCTGCGCCAGCGAACAATGTTCGATCTGGAGATGCTGCGGGAGACAGGTTCCTGTGCGGGAATCGAGAACTACGCCCGTCATCTAGCCCAGCGCGAGCCCGGCAGCCAGCCCTGGACGCTCCTGGACTATTTCCCGGATGACTTCCTGATGTTCGTCGACGAGTCGCACATGACCCTGCCGCAGATTCGTGGCATGTACCACGGCGACCGCTCGCGCAAGGAGGTACTGGTCGACTATGGCTTCCGTCTGCCTTCGGCGCTGGACAACCGGCCTTTGACCTTCCAGGAGTTCGAGCGGCACATCAATCAGGTGATCTTCGTGTCGGCAACGCCGGGCCCGTACGAGTACGAGCATAGCCAGCAGGTCGTCGAGCAGGTCATTCGCCCGACCGGGTTAGTCGATCCGTCGATCGAGGTCAAGCCCACCGCCGGCCAGATCGACGACCTGATCAAGGAGATCAAGATCAGAGTCGATCGTGGCGAGCGTGCGCTCGTGACGACGCTGACCAAGAGGATGGCTGAAGACCTGGCGGACTATCTGCGGGAGGTCGGCGTGAAGGTACACTACCTCCACTCCGAGATCGAAACGCTCGAGCGCGTGGATATCCTCCGCGACCTGCGGCTGGGCGTCTACGACGTCGTCGTGGGTATCAACCTGCTCCGCGAAGGACTAGATCTGCCCGAGGTCTCGCTCGTCGCGATTCTCGACGCCGACAAGGAGGGCTTTCTGCGATCGGAAGGCTCGCTCATCCAGATGATCGGGCGGGCAGCACGCCACGTCGACGGTCACGTTATCATGTACGCGGATGTGGTGACCGAGTCGATGAGGCGGGCGATCGACGAGACCTATCGTCGTCGCAAGATTCAGATCGCATACAACGAGAGCCGAGGAATTACGCCGGTTGGAATCCGCAAAGCGGTCAAGGACATCACCGACCGCGTTCGTGCCGTGGCGGAGACTCGCGCATCCTACACGGTCAAGACGTCGATTCCCCGCGATGAAGCGAACCGGCTGATCAAAGAGCTGGAAGCCCAGATGAAGGCGGCTGCGCGTGAGCTCGAGTTCGAGAAAGCGGCGCTGCTGCGTGACCAGATCATCGAGCTACGCCGAACGCTCGAGTGAGGCAGAAGGAAGGATGCCGCAAGACCGGATTGTCGTGCGCGGTGCGCGCGAGCACAACCTCAAGAATATCGACGTCGAGATTCCTCGCGATAAGCTGGTCGTGATCACCGGCCTGTCCGGCTCCGGCAAGTCCAGCCTGGCCTTCGACACGATCTTTGCCGAGGGGCAGCGGCGCTACGTCGAATCGCTTTCGGCGTACGCGCGCCAGTTTCTCGGCCAGATGGAAAAGCCGGACGTCGACGATATCCAGGGCCTGTCGCCCGCGATCTCGATCGATCAGAAGGGGGCGAGCCATAATCCGCGCTCGACAGTCGGCACGGTCACCGAGATCTACGACTATCTGCGCCTGCTCTACGCGCGGATTGGCCAGCCGCACTGTCCAAAGTGTGGTCGCCCCGTGACACGCCAGACCGTGCAGCAGATCGTCGACGCGATTCTTAGCCTGCCGGAGGGCAGCCGGCTGATGATCCTGGCGCCAATCATCAAGGACCGCAAGGGCGAGCACGAGAAGGTCTTCGAGGATGCCCGGAAGGCGGGCTTCGTCCGCGTTCGCGTCGATGGAGAGGTTCGTGACCTTTCAGACGACGTTGTGCTGGAGAAGAACAAAAAGCACACGATCGACATCGTCGTCGATCGGCTGGTCGTTCGCTCGGTATCGAGCAATGGGGCGCACGCGAGCGACGCTGCCCGGGCCGCCGATTCGGTCGAGACGGCGCTACGCCTCGGACAGGGCGTTGTCAAGGTGGCGATTCAGGGAGGCGATGAGCTCCTGTTCAGCGAGCAGTTCGCCTGCGTCTACTGTGGCGTCAGTCTGCCCGAGATCGCCCCGCGCAGCTTCTCGTTCAACAGCCCCCACGGGGCCTGTCCGGCCTGCTCCGGCTTGGGTACCACGCTCGAGATCGATCCCGATCTGATCGTCACCAACCCGGATCTCTCGCTCGACGAGGGCGCGATTGTCCCGTGGTCGAAGAACGGCGCGACGAGCAGCTATTTCATCCAGCTCCTTCACGCGGTCGCTCGCACCTGCGGATTCTCTACCAAGACGCCGTATCGGGACCTCGCGCCGGAGCACAAGCAGATTTTGCTGTACGGTCTCAAGGACCGAAAGGTCACCATGCACTACGAGACTCGTGACGGGCGCCGGCGCGAGTTCGAGGTGAGCTTCGAAGGCGCGATCAAGAACCTGGAGCGTCGGTACCACGAGACCGACTCGGATTTCCAGAGGATGGAGATCGAGCGCTTCATGGCGAACCGACCGTGTCCGGTGTGCAAGGGCGCGCGTCTGAAGCCGGAGTCGCTGGCGGTCACGGTCGGCGGTCGCTCGATCGTCGAGGTCACGGCGATGTCCGTCCGCGACGCAGTGCACTGGTTTCGGGAGCTCAGCGAGCATCTGTCCGAGCGCGAGATGGCCATCGTCCACCAGGTGCTCAAGGAGATCCGTAGCCGTCTCACCTTCCTCGTCGACGTCGGCCTGGATTACCTGACGCTCGATCGGTCGGCCGGGAGCCTTTCCGGGGGCGAGGCGCAGCGGATCCGGCTTGCGACCCAGATTGGCAGCAGTCTGATGGGCGTGCTCTACATCCTCGACGAGCCCAGCATCGGTTTGCACCAGCGCGATAATCGTCGTCTGATCAACACGCTCCTGCATCTCCGCGACCTCGGGAACACCGTTCTGGTCGTCGAGCACGACGAAGAGACCATACGCTCGGCGGACTACATCATCGACGTCGGACCCGGCGCGGGCGAGCACGGCGGTCAGATTGTCGCGGCGGGCACGCTCGACGAGGTGCTTAAGAATCCCGAGTCGTTGACGGCTCAGTTCCTTCGAGGGGACCGCTGCATCCCGGTGCCACCGCGCCGTCGACCGGGAAACGGGAAGTGGCTGGAGATCCGAGGCGCGCGTGAGAATAATCTGAAAGATCTTGACGTAAAGATTCCGCTGGGAACGTTCGTCTGCATCACGGGTGTGTCGGGGTCGGGCAAGAGTACGCTGATCTCGGACGTTCTCTATCGTCGGGTCGCACAGGTGCTGCACCGCGCGAAGGAGCGGCCGGGTGCGCACGACGCGATCCTTGGGGTAGAGCATCTCGACAAGGTCATCGCGATCGACCAGTCTCCAATCGGCCGAACTCCGCGTTCGAATCCGGCGACGTACACCGGCGCGTTCACGCCGATTCGTGAGCTCTTCGCGAGCGTGCCGGAGGCGCGCGTTCGGGGGTACCAGGCCGGTCGCTTCTCGTTCAACGTCAAGGGCGGTCGGTGCGAGGCGTGTCAGGGCGAGGGCATTATCCAGATCGAGATGCAGTTTCTCCCGGACGTGTTCGTCCCCTGCGAGGTCTGCAAGGGCAAGCGATACAACCGCGAGGCGCTGGAGATCCATTACAAGGGACAGAACATTGCAGACGTTCTGGACATGACCGTGACCGAAGCGCTGGCGTTCTTCGAGGCGATCCCCTCCATTCGCAACAAGCTGCAGACGCTCTATGACGTCGGTCTCGGGTACATCCGTCTCGGCCAGCCCGCGACGACACTCTCGGGTGGCGAGGCGCAGCGGGTGAAGCTCGCAACCGAGCTCTCGCGCCGGGCGACCGGACGCACGCTGTACATCCTGGATGAGCCGACGACTGGCCTGCACTTCGCGGACGTCGAGCGTCTGCTGGACGTCTTGCAGCGTCTGGTCGACGCCGGGAACACGGTGCTGGTGATCGAGCACAATCTTGATGTGATCAAGAGTGCTGACTGGATCATCGACCTTGGCCCGGAGGGAGGCGCGGCCGGTGGGGAGGTGGTCGCCGAGGGACCGCCGGAGGCGGTTGCCGACAACCCGCGCTCGTTCACCGGTTACTATCTCCGCGGCCTGCTGCAGCGCGCGGCGCCTGATGCGTGTCAGGTGAGCTACGTATAGGTGGCGTTACCCGCGGCTTCGCTCGACTAGCGCCGAGAGCGGGAGCGTCGCAATCCTCGAAAATCTGGACGTCGTAGCCGATCGCGCCGGGCTGGATAAGACGCGCTGATCCGACGCGATGCGCGGGTCTCTTCGGAGCTAACATGCCATTTCTTCCGATTCCGGCTATCGAAACCCTGACTCTGCTGTTACTTCTGGCAAGCCTTGTCGCGGCGTGGATCGGCTACCTGCGCATTCCGTACACGGTCGGCCTGGTCCTGGCTGGCATCGCCCTCGACATCCTCGGCGTGCTTCCGCCGACGACGCTGACGCCAGACCTGTTCCTCTGGGTGCTGCTGCCGCCGTTGCTGTTCGAGGCAGCCTTCATCCTCCGATGGGATCATCTGGGATCGGTCGGGCCGACAATCGCCGTTCTCGCGACACTGGGCGTGCTGCTGTCCGCGCTAGTGACGTCCGCGATCGTCGCGCTGGTTCTCGGGCTGCCCTGGTCGACGGCGGCGCTCTTTGGCGCGACCGTCGCCGCGACGGATCCAGTCGCGGTCGTCGCGTTCTTCCGTCGATCGGGCGTCGATCCAAAGCTTCGTGCGCTGATCGAGGGCGAAAGCCTTCTGAACGATGGGACGTCGGTTGTGCTGGTGAGCGTGCTGACGGCAACATTCGCAAGCGGGAACCCTGGTGTCCTATCCGCGATTCAGGAGTTCCTCGTGATCGCCTTTGGTGGTCTGATTGTCGGTAGCGCCGTCGGGGTTGCCGGGTCGCTGCTGCAGCGTGGGCTGACGGATCACCTGGCGGAGTCGATGCTGAGCCTGGTGGTTGCCTACGGTAGCTTTCTGATCGCGCAGAGAATCGGAGTGTCCGGCGTCCTTGCGGTCGTCGCGGCTGGATCGGTCCTGGGAAACTTCGGGCGACGATTCGGAATGTCGAACCGTGCGCGCGAGGAGATCGACGGTCTGTGGGAGTTCCTGGCCTTCGTGGCGAACTCTCTCGTGTTTCTCCTGCTCGGCGTGGCGGTTCACCCCAGCGCGATTCGGATTCTTCTGCCCGCGACAGTGGTCGGTGTCGCTGCGATGCTGGCTGGACGCGCGACCGTGAGCTATGGATTGGGATCGCTCGTTGCCGTACTCTGGAAGATTCCATCGCTTCGCTGGCGTCACGTGCTCTTCTGGGGTGGACTTCGGGGAGCGCTGCCGGTCGTCATTGCCATCGGCTTGTCGTCGGAGCCGGGAATTCCCCCGATGCTTCAGAGTCTGGTCCTGAGTGTCGTCGTGGTATCGCTGCTGATTCAGGGGGTGACACTCGAGCCGCTGCTGCGTCGGGCGGTTGCCAACGATTCAGCTGGAGCCTGACGGGACCGGTGCTACCAGGGTCCGATAGACAATCGCGGCGTACGCCCGCGCGGCCTGATGGAGCTGCTCGACCTCGACGTACTCGTCAACAGAATGCGCTTGCTGCAGATCGCCCGGCCCGAAGATCACCGCGCGAATGCCACGGCGGAGCATAGGGCTGGCCGAGCATCCTCCCGGAAATCCCGCCAGCTTCGGGCGTCGCCCGGTCGCCAGCTCCACGGCGTCGGCGACGTCGCGGATGAGCGGATCTTCGAGCGGCAGGGCGCTCGCCGCGCGGGAGCTGATCATCGACTCGCTTCCCTCGCGCCCAATGTGGATCTCGAGCTTCAGCTCAGGATCCTGGCTCTGCAGCCGTGCCAGCTCGGCACGTACGATTCGGTCGATCTCTTCCGGCGGAAGATCTGGATTGAGACGGATGTCGAACTGAACGACACACTCGTCCGGAACCGACGAGCTGACCTTACCCCCGCCACGGATGATCATGGCATTGATCGGATTTCGGCCCCAGATCGGGTCGACGTGATGGAAGCACGGAAGGTCGTAGAGGGCGAGGACGACGCTGCACATCTTCTGAATAGCATTGATGCCCGCATAGGCAGTGCCGGTGTGGGTGGCGCGGCCAATCGTGTGGATGCGCAGCGGGTAGAAACCGCGACAGCCGACGTGAAGCTCCAGATTGGTTGGCTCGCCGCAGATCCCGATATCACAGGCGCACGGTCCGTCGATCAGATCGTCGAATCGCCAGCCGCCACCGTCCTCGCCAACCTCGGATCCGAACAGGAGCGTTCCCTTCAGCGGGACGCGCGTCCGCGCAATCGCCTTCATGGCGATCATCTCGCAGGCAACCGGGCCTTTCATGTCGCAGGATCCGCGGCCCCAGAGCCTCCCATCGCGAATCTCGCCGCCGAAGGGATCGATGATCATGCTGTCGCCGGGCTTGGTGTCGAGGTGGCCGTTGAGGAGAAGACGCGGGCCTGGTTCCGACCCGATAATCTGTCCGTAGACGTTCGCCCTCTGCTCCCCAACGTGCTGCAGTCCCGCGGAGATACCGTTACGTTCGAGCCAGTCTACCATGAATCGACTGATCTCGAGTCCTTCCTGCCCGGTCACCGAGGGAATCTGGACCAGGTCTCGCGCGAGCGCGACCGTCTCATCCGGGTCGATCGCCGCGAGAATTTCAGGTAGGAGATCGTCCTGGGGTGGTTGCACCGGCACCTCGTGCCTCCTCCGGAGACATCATCGGGGATGACGCGGACGTGGCGCGTGGGCCCTCGCGCAGCGACAGGTCCTTCGCCAGTGCCGTCCCGGTCGTCGCGACACGCCGATGCTATCAGACGCAGCAGCGTCGGGTCAAGGTGTGTGACAGGTTGTACGTCGAACCCTATTGTCGAACGTATATCGCGGTGCTAAACTCTTGGTGTTATCGCGAGCGCTCGTATGCCTACCTCTGCGTGTACCCGTCGACGGGCAGGAAGGGGGGTCCACGGTGCATAACATCGAAGAAAGCCGGGCGATCGAGGTGATTCGCGACTTCTTTGGATCCCCGGCTGCGAGGAAGCGTGCCGTCACGGCCGAATGGCTTGCCGGTCGTCTGGGATTGCCTGTCCCCCTTTGCGAAGCGGCGCTCCAAAGACTGGTCGCTGCCGGAGCGATCCGCCGCATTAACCGAAGCAGGATGACGGCACTGTATGCGCGACGCGAACGACGCCAGCGTCGGCTCGGCAGTCACCTCCTGGTCGCGGCGGTGGTACTCGCCATCGCGCTGGGCGCGGCGTTCATCGCGATCAACTCGCGCTACGTCTTCATCGCCGTTGAAGCGCTGGCCGTCGGTTTGATCGTCGCGTTTGCCTGGCTGGACGCCGAGCTGCGCGACACCCGTCCTCCGGATTCGCCCTGGTGACGGGTTTACCCTTTCCCGTCACCCCAGCTTCGACGCCGATGAGCGGGTCCTCTCAGCTCACGGCTGAAGCCCAGGTCGCGCCCCGGCGCTACTTTCGCCGATGCCCGTCACGCCGCAGCAGGCCAGTCAGCTTCCGCAGCCACGAACGAGCATCCGACAGCAGGCTCGGCTTCTCCTCGACGACCTCGAATGGCTCGCGGCAGATCTGGCACCAGGGGATCTCCCGCCCGTACACCCACTGTCCGACACGGCGACGGACGGGCTGGTAGCCCTGAGATCGGCAACGTGCACAGAGCCACCGTCCGCGCCGGTCTTCCCAGTAAACGTAGGCGGTCCCGGAAACTTCGTAGTACCGCATACGTGTATAGTAGGTCGTATTTGTTCTGGCCACAATCCACCGCCTTGGCTAACCAGAAAGGGCTACGCGGCCGGAGGTATCGATGGCGGAACCACGTGAGTAACGCGTCGTGGTGCGTCGATTGAGTATCACTGTCGGCCACGGTGTCGGCCGTGATTCCCGCGCCTCCCCGGCGAGGCCATACGCTACCAGTCGATGGCGGTGAAATCCGACCGCGCACGCCAGAGCAGCACGACCGCGGTACCAAGGCTCAGCACGACGAGACCCACCGCCACGCCCCACTCGAGGGGCGTCCAGACCCGCGCGGGGACGGAGGATGCGGCTGAAGCGGGAGGAGAGTGCGAGGCGCTAGGAGCTACGACGGCAAACGGCGCAACCGCGCTGACCGGGCCGTTCTGGGCCTTGACGACGTAATCGCCGGCCGGAGCATCGGAGGGAATCGTAAACTCGGCGTTTTCAAAGGCATCGGAGGTCAAGACGACCGTTCCCAGTGGTGCCTGGTAGGAGGATCCTTCGAGCATCAGAAGGACCGACTCGCCTGCCTCGCCGAGGCCGTCGCCGCTAATAGTGATTGTCCCTCCAGCCTCCACAGTTGCCGGCTTGACCGTCACCGCCGATATGCCGTGCGCTCGAGCCACGCCGGTCTCCAGCACGACCGCCAAGACGAGAATCCCCAGAGTCGACAAGAGAAATTTCTTCCGATTCAATGGTGACCTCCAGACGAGAGCTTCCCTGCTTTGGGGCGTCCAGGACGTGGTGGACCCTCCACCCAGGCGTGTCGCAACCGTGCTCACGGATGGGTTCCAGCTCGGCCCGCGCCGGGTTTTCCCCGCCCACCTTTCCCCACGGTCAGCTGCCATGGATATGTCCCTGGGGCGGCGTAAGCCCGGTGAAGAGGGTGAGCGCGAGGAGCCCTCCGACGAAGACCAGCCCCGCGACGAGAATGCCTTTGCGTCGTCGCAGCGCGCGGTGCGGCCCTCGATCGACGAACGGGACCAGGGCCAGAAGCTCGAAGAATAGGATCGGGCCAACCAGGAGACCCCGGATGCCGATCAGATCCTCTACCGCGTACAACCACCAGAACATCACGGGGGGCTTGGTAATCTCGATACTTGGATCCCCGGGCGGGCCAAGCGGCGCGGGAAACGCGGTCGCGAGGGCAACGCTGATGGCCAGGATCAGCGCTCCCCATCCGGCCGTTATCCGCAGGTGGCTTGTGAACGGTTGGAGCGGCTCGCCGTAGAAGGCGGCCAGGTCGGAGTGGTCGATCGACCTGTTGCCGTCCCTCCCGTCGGCTCGTCCCAGCGGCGCCAGACCGTGAACTTTCACGAGAAAGAGGTGGAATGCCAGCAGCGCCGTGAACAGCGCGGGCAGAATGGACACGTGAGCGAAGAAGATTCGGGTGAGGAGTGGAACGGACAGGGTGAAGTCTGGCGAGAACCATCCGCCCAGTCCTCCGAGGAGGGCCGCGACTGCCTCGTTGTGGGCGAGCGCCTCGACGCCTTCCTGATCCCACTTGAGAACAGTGCCGGTGAAGATGAATCCCATCGTGATTGCGAGCAAACCCAGACCAACCAGCCAGTTCAGCTCGCGCGGCGCCTTGTACGCGCCGGATAGGAAGACGCGGACCAGGTGCAGGCTCACGGTCACGGTGACGCTCATCGCCGCCCAGTAGTGGATACTGCGGACCAGGTCGCCCAGTGGCGCCGACATCGTGATGTAGGTCAGGGACCCGTAGGCGTCAGTGGGGGTGGGATGATAGAACTGGGCGAGGTAGACGCCAGTGACCATCAAGACGACGAAACCGACGAGGGTGACTCCTCCAAGGGCGTAGAGGATCCCGTTGGCGTGCGCTGGTACAGGATAGGTAAGGGCCCGGAGTCCGAGCCGCTCGGCCAGCCACGGGTGCGCCGCGTCCGCAGGCTCAGGCATCATCTCGCTTGGCCCCGTGTCCACGGGCGATCCGAGGTGGGTCGTCGTTCGGGTGCCTGGTACCGCCATCGCTCGCTCCTGATCTCAGCAGTGTGCCCCTCATCGGCAGTAGATTATCGGGCTGCGCCCTGACCGCTTACTGAAAAGTCCTCGCCGGTAACTGAAATCAAACTGAATAACCGAACCGTGCTGGTCCAGGTCGGTTCATTGTGGACGGCTACCGACGCTGGTTCGGGACCCGAGGTCCGACCGGGTACGAGGCCCGAGCGTGAGAGCGACGGCGACCGCGCGGCGACGGATACTACCAGGGCCCACGCGGGTGGCACTTCTATTGCTCCGTCGCGCCGCGTGGCGCTTCGCGTGAATCCCTTGCACGGGGAGCCACGAATTGGATCGAGGGAGAGGGAGAGTAGAGTAAATGAGGCAGGTATCCTCGAGGCAGGTGCTGGCGGTCTTGCTGTCGGTGCTGGCAGCCCTCGCGATGGTCGTCGCGCTGTTCGGACTTGCGGCCGCGCGAACGGCCGACGCGATCAGCATCAGCGACCTGACACCCGCTGATGGGTCGACGGTCCCCGCGGACCAGCAGATCCAGGTATCCGGCTTCATCTCCACGGATAGTTCGATTGCACTGGTGAACAATCAGCCAGACGTGACCGTCCTCGTCGACGGCACCCCGGTACAGGTGCAGTTCGTCGTCGGAAGTGGCGCTTTGCGTGTCGGCTTCCAAACCACGCGGGCGTTTACCGCAGGAAGCCATACGCTCGAGGTAACGGCAAGGAACACGGCCGGTGAGACGGCAAACGCTCGATCGACGTTCACGGCGGTCGCGGGTGGAACGCCGAGCGTCACCCCGGCAGCGCCCACGGTGACAGCTGTGGCAACTGCCACCACCGTATCGACGGCGACTCCGACGACCGCCGCCGTCGCGGCAACGCCAGTTCCTACGGCGACGCCCAGTGCCGTGGCGACGACGACTCCGGCGCAGCTACCGGTGACCGGCGGCGCGCCGGTTGGAGCGGCGGGACTGTTCGCGCTGGCGATTGGCGCGGTCGCGATTGGCGCCGGCCTGCGGCGTCGCTCCCGCTAGACCGCGTTTTGACTGTCCACGGGCCACGCTGCTGGTGGGTAGCAACGCGGCGGATTCTGGGCCGGTCGGAGCGGCTCGACAATCGCTCCGACCGGCCACGACCGACCAGGTCAGCACCCTGCGCCTAGGTGGCCGCTAAGCACCCGGCTATCAGCACGGAGGCATCGGATCAGGGCAGGCAGGATGAGACCAGAGCTGGGACATCACCGCCGACGTCCCAGACGGATCGGGGCTCGACGCAGAAAAAGCCCGCACCGTCCGAGGCGTTTCGCTTACTCTGGTGCGGGCTTTTCGGGAGCCGACGGGGGGATTCGAACCCTCGACCTAGTGTTTACGAA
>CADDYW010000022.1 GCA_902810745.1 Chloroflexota bacterium
GTTAGCCGTTCACGCGTGAGCCATGGCCGGCGCCGCGCTTGCATCGATATCGCTATGCCCGGCCAAAGCTCCAGAAGACTCGGTGTCGAGGGCGACAAGCAACCGTCGGACATCGTCGCCCTCGACTGTCTCTTCGCGCAGCAGCTCCTCGGCAAGCTGGTCGAGCTGGCGTCGGTAGCGCAGCAGGATGCTCGTCGCCCGTTCGTGGGCCTCGCCAACGATGCTCGCGATGGCGTGGTCAATTGCTCGGGCTGTCTCCTCGCTTTGATGGTCGTCGTCGCCTCGCCAGCCCGGATAGGCAGAGAGGGCACTGTCGCCGGTCTCGAGCGCTGTCGGCGGAAGACTTGGCGCCATGGCCCATTCGGTGACCATCTTGCGAGCAAGACGGCGAACCTCTTTCAGATCACTCTCGGCGCCAGTCGTGATCTCGCCCAGTGCGATCTCCTCGGCAGCGCGCCCGCCGAGCATGATCGCCAGGCGTCCAAGCAGGTACGATCGCGAGTAGTTGTGTCGGTCGTCGACCGGGGCGAGCTGTGTGATCCCAAGCGCTCGGTCGCGAGGAATGATCGATACTTTCTGGATCGGATCGGCACCCGGCGTGCTCGCGGCGACGATCGCGTGACCCGCTTCGTGGTAGGCGACGACCCGTCGCTCGTCCGGATCGAGCAGGATACCTCGCCGGACTCCCAGCAGAATCTTGTCGGTTGCTTCTTCGAACTCGCGGGCTCCAATCATCTGCTTGCCCGCTCGTGCCGCGGCCAGCGCGGCCTCGTTGACAAGGTTGGCAAGGTCCGCCCCGGCGAGCCCTGGCGTCTCCTGAGCGATCCGGTCCAGGCGCACGTCAGGCGCGAGCGGCTTGTCTCGCGTATGGATTCGCAGTATTGCTTCACGTCCGCGCCGGTCAGGTCGATCGACCGTCACGCGTCGGTCGAAACGCCCAGGTCGCAGTAAAGCAGGGTCGAGAATGTCCGGGCGGTTCGTCGCGGCCAGCACGATCACATCCTGATTCACCTCGAACCCGTCCATCTCCACAAGGAGCTGGTTGAGCGTCTGCTCTCGCTCGTCGTTGACTGCTCCGATCCCTGCACCGCGGGCTCGACCGACCGCGTCGATCTCGTCGATGAAGACAATACACGGCGCCTTCGCCTTGGCCTGCTCGAAGAGATCGCGCACGCGCGAGGCGCCGACGCCCACAAACATCTCGACAAACTCGGTTGCGCTGATACTGAAGAACGGGACACCGGCCTCGCCCGCGACCGCTCGCGCGAGCAACGTCTTTCCGGTGCCGGGCGGCCCTGACAGCAGGACGCCGCGGGGGATCCGCGCGCCGATGCGATGGAACCGCTGCGGATCACGTAGGAAGGCAATCACCTCCTGTAGCTCCTGCTTGGCCTCATCGCAACCGGCCACGTCGGCGAACGTAACGTGCGGCCGCTCCTCGGTGTACACACGGGCGCGGCTTCGACCGAATCCGAACACGCTGCCAACTCCACCCTGGACCTGGCGCATCTGGTAGGCGCTAGCCCCGAAGATGGCGAGCAGGAAGAGGAATGGAATCACGTTCGCCACGATTCCCAGCGCCTGCAACCAGAGTGGCGGCTCCGGGTTGTGTACGCTGATCTCTACATTCTTCTCCTCGAGTAAGGCCAGAAGTCGATCACTGACCGCAGGAACCTCCGTCGTGAAGTAGCGGTACTCCCGCGGTGGCTGCCCGTTCAGCGATAGACTCACGGGCTCCCGGAACTCACCGCTGACCGTGGATCCGCTGATCGTCACCACGCGGATTGCTCCCTGCTCCGCTTGCTGGAGGAACGTGGAGTAGGATATGGTAGCGGTGGGCGGCTGCGTGGAAAGCACCAGTGGGGCGTAGAAGAGAAGATTCCAAACCATGACAAGGATCAGGACCACCATCCACGCCTTGAGGGGAATCTTCCGCATTGCTTCCTCCTTATGGCCCCGAAAGCTGCCACCTGAGTGCCCGCGACGCCGGGCGACGTCTCGAGTCGGCGTCTTACGCCGCTGGCCGCCCCGCTGCGTCGCGCGGCTGGTCCGTGCCTTCGTCGGCATTCCGACCATACAATATGTCTGATTCGCTTCTCGTATGAACCGCGTTGGGAACGTGTCAGAGCGTGACTGGACGCGCTTCGACAATCGGCGCGACCAGGGATACCATGACGTCGAGGAAAAGCTGCTCGTGATGATCCGCCAGTTCCAACCGTGTCTCGCGGTGGTGTCCGGTGACTCGGTTGGGTTCGTCGACGCTAGTCAGGACACCTGATGCCAACCGTTCCCCCGAGGTGCAGTATCATCGTCGCTCGTGCGACGATGGCGGCGATCGTCGTCGCGTGGCTCCTGATCGTTCCCGCGCCTGTCGAGGCGCACGCGACCGTGGTCTCCTCTTATCCACAACCGGGCCAGAAGCTGGAGAGTGCGCCCGGTGTCGTCGTGCTGGAGTTTAGCGAGCCGATCAACAGTCGGCTTTCCCGCGCGGTCGTCAGATCACCCGGCGGCGAGCGCTTCTCTGGCACCGCGTCCAACGCTCACGAGATCCAGGTGCGGCTTGCAACAAACGTGACCGGCGTCTATCGCGTCGATTGGACCACGGTCAGTCTTGTCGACGGGCACACGCTGCGGGGATCGTTCGAGTTCGGGGTCGGCGTCACCCCGGGTCAAGGGTCATCAGAACTCGCCAGCACGGTTCCGCCGGTGCCGGACCTGCTCATTGCCCTGGCGCGCGCGGTCGAAGATGGCGCTCTGCTCTTCGCCCTAGGTGCGTTCGCGCTCCGGCGACTCGCCGATCACAAGCCCTGTGTTTCCTGGGCCCGTCCTCGGACAGTGGCGCCCCTGGCGCTCGCCACTGTCGCCGGCTTGGTCGTCGTCGTCGGTGAAGCCCTGAACGCGGCTCCGACGCCCTCGCCAGCCGCGCTCGTCGACTTCCTCACGACGGGTCTTCCTGCGGCCACCCGTCTTGGCCGCCTCGCCGCCGAGGGTACCGCGCTGGCCATCGGCGTGCTGGCGCCGGATCTGGTAGTCGTGCCGATCGTGTTCGCCATGGTCTGCCTGGCAGCGGCGGGCCACGCTGCCGCGGTCCAACCGACCTGGCTGGGCGTGGCCTTCGACAGCGGGCATCTTGTCGCGGCCGGCCTCTGGGCCGGAGGGATTCTCGCCGTCGCCTCGCTCCGACCACCCGGGGGCTGGCGTGAGGAGCCTGCCCGCGCCCTGCTCGTTCGGTTCGCTCCGCTCGCACTCGGCGCGTTCGCTCTGACCGTGGCCTTCGGAGCTCTCCGCGCTACTCAAGAGCTCAGTCGCCCGGGAGACCTTCTCGACACGCCTTACGGGCTGGTACTGAGCGTGAAAGCGATGCTCGTCGCGGCGATGGCAGGATTATCCCTCCGCGCCTGGCGTCGGCGTCTCGTCCTCCCTCGGTCGGAAGGGGCACTGGCCGCGCTCGTCATTCTCGCGGCGGCTCTCCTGGAGGCATTCCCGCTTCCGCCGGCCCGTGCCAGCGCAGTCGACGACACAGCAGGCGGGCAATCCGCGGACCTCGCGCTTCCACGCCCCGGCGATCTCACCCTCGCGGGAACCGCTGGCGACGTTCTGGTGGGGCTAACCCTCCGGCCCGGGCAGCCGGGCGCAAATGAATTGCTGCTCTATCTGCTACCTGTTCAAGGGGAAGAGGCCGCTGCCGGGCTGCGGGTCACGGTATCCGTCAACGGGCGTCCGGTCAGTCTCTCGTCCTGTGGATCCCCCTGCCGCGAGGCTGCCGTCGACCTGGCCGGTGGCGAGCGCATTGACGTGAGCGTGGGGGGAGAACGATCCGGGAGCTCGACATTCCAGCTCCCAAGCCTGCCCGCGGCTGATGGCGCCGAGCTGCTGCGTCGGACACAGCAGCGCATGCACGCACTTCATTCGTACCGTATCGATGAAACGCTCGGACCTGCCAGCCCGCCAGTTCAGACGAGGTATTCGTTCCAGAGTCCGGATCGCCTCGGCATGACCACGGCAAGCGGCTTTCAGTCGGTATGGGTGGGCAAGATGCGGTACAGTCGCGCGGGACCAGATCAGCCCTGGCAGCGTGAGGATTTCGGGTCCGCGCCGCAAGTTCCGGAGTTCGCCTGGGACTTACCGCCGGGGCAAGCGTACGTTGCCCCGAGAATCCTCGGGAGCCAGACGATCGATGGGGTGCGGACAGAAGAGCTCTCGTTCTTCGCCGAGATTGGCGGGCTTCCGACCTGGTTCAGGCTCCTGGTCGACAGGACGGGGCTCGTTCACCATGCCGAGATGCTCACGCAAGGGCATTTCATGGAGCACCGCATCTACGACGTCGATGCGCCATTCGTCATCGCGCCACCGGCTGGCTGACGCGCGCTGCCTGGCGGCTTCTTCAGGGAACGTTCAGGAGGGTGGCGGCATTTTTCAGGGGAAGATCAGAGCGAGTTCGCTATCCTGCCCGGTAGTCGGGACCTGTGTTGATCCGCGACAGATGGGAGAGAATTGATGAGCAACGAGCTTCCGCCGGAACGACTGCGCCGCCGAACTGACCCGGCTCTCTTCGGATTCGATACGACCGCCGAGGTACCGCTCTCGGAGGGCATCGTCGGGCAGCCTCGAGCAACAGCCGCGTTGCAATTTGGCCTCGGGATGTCCGGCCGTGGATACCACGTCTACGTGGCCGGCGCGCCGGGTACTGGAAAGATGACGGCCGTCAACGTCTACCTTCACGAGCTGGCCCGCGTGCGACCGCCGGGCGACGACCTGTGCTACGTGTACAATTTCGCGGATCCCGAGAGGCCACGCGCCCTGAAGCTGCCAGCCGGGCGCGGCCGCCAGCTCGCGCGTGATCTGAGTCAGGTTCTCGGAGTCGTTCAGCGGCAGCTTCCGCGCGTCTTCGAAAGCGATGAATACACCAGCCAACGCGATGCCATCACCAAGGCCGTCGACGAAGAGCGAGAGACACACCTCGCGCGCCTTGACGAGCACGCGCGAACCGAGGGTTTCGCGCTCCAGGCGACCCCGATGGGGCTGCTGGTTATCCCGCTGCGCAACGACAAGCCCATGCGCGAGGAGGAATTTGCTCGACTGAGCGCCGAAGAGCGCGAGGAATGGCAGCGCAAGAAGCGGCATCTCGACGACGAGATCGCCCAGGTGATGAAAGCGCTGCGCGGGCTCGAGCGCTCGGCGCGCGAGCGCCTCGAACGCCTGGATCGGGACGTTGCGCTGTACACCGTTGGGGGCCTGCTCGAGGATGTCATGGAACGCTATCGGGACCTTCCGGCGGTGAATCAGTATCTTACCGAGGTGCGGGAGGATCTCGCGGAGCAGGTCAACCTCTTTCGCGCGCCGCTCGATCAAGGCGCGGAACCGGCCGAGCCAGCGTGGATGCGCGAACGCGCCCTCCGGCGGTATCGGGTGAACGTCGTGGTGGACAATGGAAGTACGAGCGGCGCTCCGGTCGTGCACGAGCCTCACCCGACCTACCAGAACCTGATCGGACGGATCGAACGCGAAGCGCAGTTCGGCGTTCTGACTACGGATTTCACTCTGATTCGGGGCGGAGCCCTCCAGCGCGCCAATGGCGGCTACCTGGTGCTCCAGGCCGAGGACGTTCTCCGCCAGCCGCTCGCCTGGGATGGGTTGAAGCGCGCGCTGCGCGACCGTGCGGCGACGATCGAAGATCCGGCTGACTGGCTGGGCATGGCGCCGGTCCGCTCCCTCCGTCCGGAGCCGGTGTCGCTGGATCTGAAGGTGGTACTTGTCGGCGATCCGATGACGTTCTATCTGCTCTACACGCTGGATCCTGATTTTCGCGAGCTCTTCGGCGTGCGGGCCGATTTTGATCTCACGATGCCACGGACGGCCGACAACGAGCGAGCATTCGCCGGATTTGTCGGGAGGGTCTGCGATCAGGAGAACCTGTGCCACGCCGACCGTGAGGCGATGGCATTGATCGTCGACCACGCCTCGCGCCTCGCCGAGGACCAGAACAAGCTCTCGGTTCAGTTTGGGACCATCGCCGACATCGTCCGTGCGGCCAGCTACTGGGCGGCGAAGGCCGGTGCGTCGACGATCGGCGTGGAGCATATTCGGCAGGCGATCGAGCAGCAGGCATACCGCTCGAGCATGATCGAAGAGCACATTCGCGAGATGATCAACCGTGGGGTTCTGCTCGTCGACGTCACGGGATCCGTCGTCGGCCAGGTCAACGGTCTCGCGGTGCACACCCTCGCGGACTATTCCTTCGGGCGGCCAGTCCGAATCACGGCGGTCGCAGGTGTCGGGCGCGATGGCATCGTCGACGTCGAACGGGAGTCCCAGCTCGGAGGACGCATTCACAGCAAGGGTGTGCTGATCCTGGCCGGCTTTCTGATCGGGCGCTATGCCCAGTCGAGGCCCCTTGCTCTGACCGCGCGGCTGGCCTTCGAACAGAGCTACGAAGAGGTCGAAGGGGACAGTGCATCGAGCGCTGAGCTGTACGCGCTGCTATCGCGTCTCGCGGATCTCCCGATCCGTCAAGGATTGGCGGTCACGGGCTCGGTGAATCAGAACGGTGACGTCCAGGCAATTGGGGGCGTGAACGAAAAGATCGAGGGTTTCTTCGCCGTCTGCCGCGAGAAAGGTCTGACCGGCGACCAGGGCGTGCTGATTCCCGCGGCAAACGTCGAGCACCTGATGCTGAAGGACGAGGTCATCGCCGCCGTACGCGAAGGACGGTTTCACATCTACCCCGTCCGGACAATCGACGAAGGCATGGAGCTGCTGACTGGCGTTCCCGCGGGAGTGCGTGGGGCAGATGCTCGCTATCCCGAGGGCACAATCAACGCACGGATCGAGGCGCGTCTCGCCACGATGGTCCAGACGCTCCAGGCCCTCGCTTCGGTTGCTCCGGACGGTGCCGGCAGCAGACAGGCAGCAGGTTAGGGCGGCGAGGAAATCGGCGCGGGCTTTCCGCGTCTGCTCCACCACCACTTGAGCGGCTCGAGCCAGAGCGTCGCGGCACCTGCGATCACAGAGGCCAGAGTCCAGTCGGCCGGAGCAAGTGGTGCAAGATGCACCAGCGCCGATACTGGGGGGACGTAGACCGCGACCAGCAGGCTCAGGATCGTCGCTCCCAGAACGACGGGCAGCGCCCGGTTGCCTCCCACGCTCGCGCGCCAGATGGGGATCGACGGCGCACGCTCGACCAGCACCAGGATCACCTCGCCGAGTAAGAGGGTGGCTACAGCCACGGCACGTGCCTCGTTCTCGAAACGTCCAAGGCCAAGAAGGGCTAGATACAGCGCGAGCACCGCTGCCGACAGCGAAGCACCCTCGATCAGCGCGCGGATAAATCCCACGGTGTCCAGCAGCCCGGCGTCGGGCGGCCGTGGAGGTCGCTGCATCAGGTCAGTCGGCGGCGGATCATTCTCGAAGACGAGCGACGCGGTCGGATGAACGACCAGCTCGAGCCAGATGAGGACGACCGGCAGGAGTAACAGCGGAGCGCCGATGAGAGGGACGATCAGGGCCGCTAGCAGAAGGGGGATGTGGAAGGCGACCAGATACGCGAACGCACGTCGCAGATTCTCGAAGATGCGACGTCCATCGCGAACCGCGGTGACGATCGTCGCGAAATTATCGTCCAGCAAGACCAGATCTCCACTCTCCCGCGCGACTTCGGTTCCGCGCTGGCCCATGGCGATACCGATATCTGCCTCGCGCAGCGCGGGAGCGTCGTTGATCCCATCGCCCGTCATCGCGACGACCTCTCCCTGGGCGCGCAGCACCTTCACCAGGCGATGCTTCTGCTCCGGTCGGATTCGCGCGAAGATGTTGGTCCGTCGGACGAGATCGTTCAGAGACTCCTCATCCGCGAGGTCGAGGGCATCGCCGGTCACGACCGGCTCCTCGTCGCGGTGCGGCAGTCCGATGCCCTCGGCAACAGCGTGCGCGGTGACCGGATGATCGCCGGTCACCATGATGACGCGGATGCCTGCCGAACGACACGCACGCAGCGCGTCGGCGACCCCCGGTCGCAGAGGGTCGGAGAAGGCGATCAGCCCGAGGAACCTGAGGTGCGACTCGTCCAGCGCCCGGTCGCCGGTAGGGGCAGGCATGGAAGCTCCTGCCACCGCGACGACGCGTAGACCCTCCGTAGCCAGCATCTGGTTGGCTTCCAGGGCCATGCGTCGTCGGCTATTCGAGGCGCTACTTCGGTGCAGGATGCCTTCCGTTGCCCCCTTGGCCGCGATCAGCGTCAGACCGTCGAGCTGCCAGACGTGCGACATGTATTTGAGCACCGGATCGAAAGCGTAGTCGTGGAGCGGTTTCCCGCGATGCAGCCGTTCTACACCAATGCCACGGGAGGCTGCAAAGCGCAGGATCGCCTGATCCAGGGGATCGAAAGGGGCTGGCTCGCACGCGAGCACCGCGGCCTCGATGAGAGCGAGGTCGGCCGGACCAAGCGCGTCGTTCGAGCGCGTGATGCCGACGTCGGTGCCGAGGGCGACGACCTCGACCCGCCCCATCGTCAGGGTGCCCGTCTTGTCGGTGCAGATGACGGTGGTGGCCCCCAGGGTTTCAACGCTCGCGAGGCGACGAACGAGGGCGTGTTCGCGAGAGAGGCGCCACGCCCCAAGCGTGAGGTACAGGGTATAGACCATCGGGAATTCCTCGGGGATCGCGGCAATGGCCAGACTCACCCCGGCAATGATCGCGGCAGACCAGCCACGCCCCGCGCCCAGCTCGATCCCGGCGACCGCGACGCAGAAGGCGAGTGCACCGACGGCAAACCGCAGGATCAGCCGTCGAATGCGCCGCTGCAAGGGGGTCTCCCGCAGACGGATTCCCGCCACCAGCGACCCGACCTGACCGTACCGTGTCCGAAGGCCGGTCGCGGTGACCTCAAACGTCGCACGCCCGGCGAGAACCGTCGTACCCGCCCACACCTGGCGCTGTTCCAGTGAAGGTCCCAGATCCTTCTCGACGGGCTGGGATTCACCAGTCAAGGCGGATTCGTCCACGATGACCTGTCCACTCTCGACCAGGACCCCGTCCGCGGGAATCACGTCGCCTTCCTGGATGACGACGAGATCTCCGGGCACGATCAGTTCAGTCGGAATTCGGGTGCGCTGCCCGTCCCGCCAGACGAGCGCCGTGGGCGCCGTGAGCTGTCGAAGTCTCTCCAGCGCCCTTTCGGCGCGGGTCTCCAGGATCAGGCTGACGAGGACGATCGGTACGACCGCGACGAGAATCACGATCGCATCGAACCGGTCGCCGAGCGCCAGGTAGGTGCCACCGGCTACGAGCAGGAGCACGACCATTGGATCGGCGAGCGGTCGCAGCAGCCAGCGAATCAGCGGCGATTGCTTCTGCTCCGGAACGATGTGGTTGGGGCCGAATCGGGTGAGGCGGACGCGTGCCTCCCGGCTCGTGAGGCCAGGAGCCGTCGTCGCGGGCGAACCGTCGTCAGTCATCGGCAGCCCGGATGAGGCCTGGATCCGCGGGCTCATCTGACACGATTCACGAATAGGGATCGATCTCGAGGTGATCGTCCACCTTGCGGATACCTGGCGCGTGCCCGGCAACCCCGATGATCGCCTGCTTTTCCAGCCAGGAGCGAACGACGCCCGTCAAGACGACGGTCCCGTTATGCACGTCGACCTGGATTCGCTTGGCTTCACGTTCGGCGCGACGGGTCAGCGCCTCTTCGATGGCCCGCCGAACGTCTCGTGCATCCACGATGTGTCCGCTAACCGTAATGTGGTTGCTGATTCCTCGAACGCCAGGCAGGTACCGAATCGCCATCTCGGCATCGGTCCGTTGCTGCCAGGTATTGACCGTGCCTTCGAGCGTCACCCATCCATCCGATACGGTGGAGCGGATCTGGTCGTGCGGCACCATCACGTTCCACTCCAGCTCCCAACGCACCGCCTGGGCAATGTCCAGATCAGTCCGGGCGTGACTGCCCGGTGGGTTGACGACAATGTCGTTGACAACGTCGAGTACTCCGGTGACCCGGTGCGCCGCCTCCTGAGCTGCCAGCTTCTCGGCGTACGTGTCGACGCTGCCGGTGAGACGGACGATCCCATCGTCGACGGCGACGCCGATCTCGCTTGCCGTCACTCGACTATCCCACCGCAGCTCTTGCAAGACTTGCTGCTGAATCTCCGCGTCTCGCGTCACCATTGACTTCGCCATGGCAGTACACACCCCTTTCTCCGGTCGTCAGCCGACTCGTTCCCGGACGGAACAGCCAATCGCCGTCAGTATGGCCGATGAGAGTTGACGCGACTGTTGCTCGAGGTAAATTCGACGTAACTGATCCCTGGGTACGGGGACCAAGCCCGGTCTGCACTCCCCGACCCGAGCGTCCGGTGGCGGCTCTGTCCCTGTTAACGTGCCGGTAACCATACGCAACCCGGATTCTAACGTTCGACCGGCATTCTCGAACTACCACTGTATGCCGCGGGGTGCGGATGTGGTCGGTTCTGACCCGAGCGGGTATTTGCAGCCCGTGATTCCGATGCGGGATGATGATCCACCGATTCGTGGTCGCCACCCCTCACTTTTCATCCGGAAACCGTGTGACATTTCCAGACGGGAGCACTTACCTCGGAAGGTAGCATCGTGACTACCACTGGGCCCTCGAGGCGAGAGTCTCGAGGCTAATCGGAGGGAAGCAATGAGCGGAATAATCCTGGTTCCACTCGACGGATCGGTGCTCGCCGAGCGCGCCGTGCCGTACGCTCACACCCTGGCAGCCGCGATGGAGGCCGAGATTCTTCTGGTGCGCGCAGTCGAGGTCTCGAGCACGCGGGACGCGAGACGAGGGGGCGACCTCGCGGAGCGGACACGGGAAGCGCGGACGTACCTGGACGAGATCGCTGCTCGCCTTGGTAATCTCGTTCGGGTAGAGACCGTGGTACTCGCGGGCGATCCAACGACGGCGATTCTCGGCGAGATAGAGCGAAAACACGTCAGCCTTCTGGTCATGTCAACACACGGAATGGCAGGAATCGGTCGCTGGATCTACGGGAGCGTGGCCGACCAGGTTATCCGACAGACCGACCTTCCGATCCTGCTGATCCCGGCGCATTGTCAGCTCCGCTGGACCGACACGCAGCCCCACCGCATCGTCGTTCCGCTCGACGGCTCGAGCTTCGCCGAGGAGGCGCTTGGTCCGGCCTCCGATCTGGCGCAGGCCCTCGGCGCCGAGATTGTTCTGATGCACGTGATCGTGCCTCCCACGTACACGTACGCCGATGTGACCAGCTACGTGTACTATGATCCATCCGACGACCGCGCCGAGGCGTGCCGTCTGCTCGAAGACGTCGCCTACGGTCTGCGCGTGCGGGGAATCCGCACTGCCATCCACGATGCGGTTGGCTTTCCGGCAATGGCGATTGCCGAGGCGACGAGCAAGCTCGGCGGAACACTCATCGCGATGTCGACTCACGGACGTGGTGGCGTGTCTCGCCGGCTGATGGGAAGCGTTGCAACTGGTGTGATCCAGCGCGCAACTGCACCGGTGCTGATCGTCCGACCACGCCAGATTCGTCGGCACCAGAAAGATTCCCTTCTCGCGGTCGCTAGCGGTCAGCCTGGTCAAGACCGGTGATGCACGGCCAACCGATCCAGCGGTAGCGAGTGCGCGCGGAGCCTGGAGAGAGATACGCCAGGTACCGCGAATGGAGTGCGCGCTGACACGCCGTATACGCAGCATTTACCATCTGAAACCGCTACGTCAACGTCTGAATGATAGAGATCTCCAAGAAAACTTCGCCGGGGGACGATGGCAGGGGAAGCGATCGCAGGTTCAACCCCTTCACCCGGCGAGGGACGAGGCGGGAGAAGGGCGCGGAGCGGAATTACCGGTTCGAGAGGTGCTCCATGAATGCTCACTCACGTTCTATACCGGGTGTACTTTTCATCGCGGTCCTGATTATCGCAGTGGTGATCGCCTGGTACGACGTGTATCTCGGGCTGCTCGCCCAGGCACTGGCGGTGACGGTCGCGGCAGTCGCCGGGATGATCGTCGTAACTCACGAAAGTCTCGACGCACGCCTCGCCGAGGTCCGATCCTCGCTTGAGCTACTGGACTCGATCACCCCTCCGTTCACGCCCGCCCAGGTTCGCGTCGTGGCGGAGCGTGGTTCCTGCCCGCTCGGCTTCCGGCCCGGCCAGGTCTTCGCGGTCGATCCGCAGGGCGACATTCTTCCGTCAGTGTGTCGCGGTGCGTTCACCGCGCTGGAGCCCGCGTTGCGAGGGGTGTCCGACGGTCAGCCCTGGCAGGTCTGCTGCGACTGCCCGATCAAGAACGCGCGGCTGACCTTCCTGGTTCGGCCGACCGCCCCGGCCCTGATGAGGGGTGCCGTTCCAGCCTAGGGCACCCGGTCGTATGAATAAGCCGCCAGCCGTCCAATCCTCTCACCTGGTGGGAGAGAGTGAGGGTGAGGGCCGGAGGTATCGCGCGGCGCGGCGGATTCAGGCCCTCACCCCGGCCCTGTCCCAGAAGGAAAGGGAGCTCGCCGCCTCCCCGGCACCTCAACCTGTCTGCTCGACGCTGTAGCCGGGATCCTCCTCTCGGATGGGCGATGGATCTGGCTCGGCCCTCAGGCGCCAAGCTGACTCACGAGCCGGGCAAGACCGTATGCAGCCGCGGCTGCGGCACCTCCAACCGTTACCGTCTGGACCGCGCCTCTCAGTGGCGAGACACCAGTTACGTGGGCCTTGATCGCGCCAAAGGCCACGAGTACGGCCAGAGTAACCACCGCGCTGGTGACGAGCGCGGTCGTAACCGGTAGGCCCAGGATGTACGGTGCAAGGGGCACGAGCCCTCCCGCGACGTATGAAAGACCGATCGTCAGCGCGCTCGATAATGCACGCTTCGGATTGGGTTCCTCCAGCCCCAGCTCTTCCCGCATCATAAA
The DNA here is from genome assembly GCA_902810745.1 of Chloroflexota bacterium. Lineage (GTDB taxonomy): Bacteria > Chloroflexota > UBA6077 > FW602-bin22 > CADDYW01 > CADDYW01. Next base: position 12,909 of record CADDYW010000022.1, read on the forward strand.
GCGCACCCAGACGTCTGGGTTGGCCTCGATGGACCTAACGGCGGTATCAAGCGGCGCACCAGACAAGCCGTAATTTTCAAAGATCTCGCGTACCTCGCGTGACTCTGCCTCCGGGAAGTCCTGAACCTCGCGCCACTCGCGCTCGAGCTCGGCTCGATAGCTATCGGCCTCGCTCTTCGCGGCCAGGTACCCGCCAAGTCCCATTGCAATCGATCCTGCCGCCACCTCTGCAAGGCCCGCGATTGTGACGACGAAGCTGCTCCCGACGGCACCGGAAAGACCCGCGGCTAGAGCGAACGGAACGGTCAGGCCATCGGACATGCCGATGACGATGTCGCGGACGACCGCGCTTCCGGTAAAGTGCGTCTCGAGGTGAGTGGTCCGCGGATACATTCGTCCCTCCCCGCTCTTGCATTCCCTCGCAAAATACCTGCCTTCTCGGAGATCCGCCCCCTTTCCCGGCTTCCTCGCGAGCTCGGATTCTCGAGGAAAGAGGATCGAGTCGCACGGAGATGCGCTCAGGAGAGCGCCTGATCCGATCGGCCCGGACGAACCAGCATGACCGGTAAGCTTCCGCGGTGCAGCACCTCGAGCGCGACACTCCCCAGGAGAGCACGAGATGCTCCACCACGCCCGTGCGTCGCCATGACCACCAGGTCGGCGTTGCTCTCAGCAGCCGCGGCGATGATTCCGCTCGCGGGACGAGCCGCGTGAACAATCGTGACCACGCGGAGACCTTGCTGCCTCCACGTCGTGGCAACAGTCTCGAGATACTGCTCGGCGGTTTGCTCGTCGCCCTCGTCGTCGTCGGCACTCTGGTGCGCGTCCAGGGTCGGGGGATTAGCGATCTCCTCCACCCTCCGGGCAGGAACAGCACGAACAAGCACCATCTCGGCCGACAGCAGGTGTGCCAGCTCGCCCGCCCGTGGGAGAGCCGCTTCCGCCAGTCGCGAACCGTCGAGCGGTACGAGAATGCGTCCGATAGCAACCGATCTTGCCAGCGCGCAGTTCTCTTTCCACACCCGGACGAGCAGGACGGGAACCGGGCTCACCGCGAGTACCTGCTCCGCGACGCTTCCAAAGATCCACCGCCCGAGCCCAGAGCGACCGTGTGTCGACAGCGCGATCAAGTCAGCGTGACGGAAACCTGCCTCCTCGACGATGATGTCTGCCGCGTCGCCCGCTACGACGGAGGTCTGGCATCTGAGGCCGTGCTGTCCTAGTCGGCGCGCCACGCTATCGAGATAGGCCTCGGCTTCGTGGACCTCAGCCCGCGTCGCGACGTGCGACGCTTCCGGATTGCTTAACGGCATCGCCGCCATGTACGGAAGCAGCTGAGGATTCGTCTCGTGCAACGGCTCCAGGGTTTCACCCGTGCGCACCGCGCGGAGCAGGATGACGTCGGCGCTGGCCGCTCGCCCGATCGCCTCGACGTACGGTAAGGATGACTCCGCCAGGATTGATCCGTCCAGTCCGACGAGAATTCGCGCGATCACGAGAGCCTCCTGGGACCGTCTGGCTCTACCACCTGTCTGAGCCCAGCGGGCGGAGTCCCGAGGGTACGAGACCCGTGTACCAACCGATGCAGTCCTGGAGACCCTGCGGAGGCCCGCGGGTGCAGGCAGCGGCCTAATGGTCGAGTTCACCATACGAAACCCGGCCTGACCGCTGCCTGAAAAACCTCACGCGACTCCTGATAGACGCATGAAAAGGTCGGGGAAGTCAGGGGAAAGAGTCGCGGGGAGCATGCCGCGGCGATGCTCCCCGCGAAGGTGGTCTGGCGCTGCCGTGTGGTCTCTGATCAGTCGGAGATCTGCCAGTCTCGACCGAGATCACCCATGCCTTCGTAGCCGTCGGGCGTCACCGCGACGACGTCTTCGATCTTCACGTGGCCGACGGAAGGCTCGAGAAACTCGGTCTCGATCGAGAGGACCATGCCAGCCTCGAGCGTCCGGGTACTCCCCTTGGCGATCATTGGCTGCTCGTGAGAGACCATGCCGATGCCGTGAGCGACGAACCGTCCCAGGTTCGCGTGGGGAAGGCGACGAAGTGCGTTCTCGCCCTCCACGGCAAGGTCACCGTACGGCGTTCCCGGGCGAATGAAGCGGCGAATCTGGTTCTGGAGCTCGAGACACTCCGCGTGGAGCTCTCGCGCCAGCGATGATGGCTCCCCACGGCATCCCATGCGGCAGATATCGGCGAGATAGTCGCCAATCTCGCCGCCGCAGTCCAGATGAAGGACCCTGCCACGGTCCCAGGTCATCGACGATGGAGCACGAAGATAGCTTGGACCGGCGCAGGTGAACGACCAGAGGAACTCGACGCCGCGATCTGCCATCTGGTGTGCGACGACTGCCGAGAGATCGCGCGTCGTGACGCCATCGTGACCGACACGAAACGCCGCGACGATGGACTCGGCGACGTAGTTTGCCACGGTGCGCATGGTCGATAGCTCGGCCTCGGTCTTGATCGCACGCAGCTCGTGCAGCACGTTCGTCACATCGACGAATCGCGCGTGAGGAAGCTCGCTCTGCAGCGTGACGAAGCTGTCCGCGGGCAAGAATGGAAGCTCTACTCCGATTGTTGCGGATTCGGCTACCCGACTTCTGACCTGAGCAGCCGCAGCCCGGGCAGATTGAGTCGTCGTCCCACCGCTGAGATCGACGGACGGGAGCCACGTGGGCATCGCTTCGAGCTGGCGCCTCTCGCTCGCTCCCCCGACGTAGAACGCGGACTCGAGTCGTCCCCGTGGGATGCCGACGAATGCGACGTACTGGCTGCTGCCACCACGCGGGGCGAGTGCGTGGAAGTGATCGTAGTACCCGCCGCTGAGGTAGCGAACGTTGTGTCGACTCGTCGCCAGGACCAGATCGATGCCAGCCTGTTCCAGGAGGTGATTCAGCTTCGCACTGTCGAACGGGACTGATGGCATGGCCGCACTCCTTTTTGAGAGCTATGCTAGACCAACAGTGCCCATTCGGCAATCAGCAGGCTGCGGAAAGATTCACCGTGCGCTCGTAGGCTCGTTCGTACGCGTCGACCATGGCCGGTATCGAAAACCGCGTCTGTACGTGCGCTCGGCAGGCGGCCCGATCGAGTGTCGATACCAGATTCACCCGAGCGCACAGCGCGCTGACGTCCGCGCAGAGGAAGCCAGTGACACCGTCGACGACGATCTCCGGTGCGGCACCCGCGGGATAGGCCAGCACCGGCGTGCCGGTCGCCATCGCCTCGGCGAGGACCAGACCGAATGGCTCCGGCCAGCGCAGGGGACAAAGAGCTGCGACTGCTCCGGCAAGGAGTCGACGCTTGTCGTCTTCGTTCAGCTCGCCAAGGAACTCGATGAGAGGTGGTCGCATGCGCGGGCGCAGCACATCGTCGACATAATCTCGCTCCCAGTCGTTGATCTTGGCGGCGATTTTCAAGGGAATCGCGGTTCGCTCGGCAACCTCGATCGCGTCGAGAGGTCCCTTCTCCGGCGACAGGCGCCCGACGAATACAAGGTAGTCACCGGGCGTGGGGGAGAAGGGAAAATCGTCGATCGGGATCCCGTTGTAGGCGACGCCAACGCATCGCCCGCCGGGAAGCTGCCGTCGATGGCTCTCGCTCAGAGCCGTCACCGGTGCGTCGGGATAAGCCCGCAGCAGCGCCCGATTCTCTGGCGAATCCGGCGAGTTGTGGTTGGTCGAGAGGGTCGGCGTCGAGGTCAGGTGCGCAAAGGGCAAGGCTCGGAAGTCGCAGTGCGAATGGATCAGATCAAACGCGCGCGCCTGCTGATAGGCCAGACCAAGCTGCAGCAGGTGATAGGCGATCGGATCCTGCAATCGAGAGCAGCCTCGGAGCGCGGCGGGACAGACCGGGACCAGCCGTGCCGACGTTCGAGAGTCGCCGCTCGCGAACAGGGTGACGTCGTGTCCGCGACGAACGAGCTCCTCGGTCAGATGAAAGACTACTCGCTCCGTGCCGCCGTAGCCAACTGGTGGCACGCTCTCGTACAGGGGCGCCAACATCGCGATTCGCACGTGCGTCCCTCTTGCTCAAGAGGCGGCCCTCCCGGCAGCTGAGCGATGGTTCAGGAAGCACGGATGGCCGTCCGAGGAGATGACGGCAACTTTCAGACCAGAAGTGATCAGGAGACGCTGGTGACGGCAGCCTTCGCCGTCTTTCGAGTCTTGAATCGCCAGCAACCGTTGCGGCTCTTCATGCAGAGGTCCTGCTCTTCGCGGGTCTCCGGGGGCATATCGAGCAGGCAGATGCAACGGTAGAGTGCGCCCTCCACCTGCCAGTCTTCTCGATAAAATGGACACGCGGTGCGGTGGCGGCGCCAGTTGATGTTATCGTTAATGACTGAGCTCCTTTCTCATCGTTGGCGGGCTAACTGGACGCGGAAACGATAACCGATTGTACCACTGCCGGGGAAACAGTTTCAACGACTGACGGGTGCTTCTCCGCCTCGGCACCCTCGGACCGCGCAAAGGGCATCCGGCAAGTAGCGAGCCAGGTCGGCAGCAAGGCCACCTGCTGGCCCGAACGTGCGCTGAAGTAACGTGCCAGCCAGCCCGTGAACATATGCCCCGACGAGCGCGGCATTGTCCGTCTGCAGGCCCTGCCCGAGCAAACCCAGAATAGCACCGGCCAGAACGTCGCCGGTTCCGGCCGTCGCCAGCGCGGGGAGTGCGAATGGCAGGACCGCTCCGTGACCGGACGGCGTTGCGATCACCGTGTGCGCGCCTTTGGCCACCACCACCGCACCCCAACTCTGGGCGACGGTCATCGTTCGCGCGATGCGATCACCGTCGGCGGCCGTGCCGGTCAGGCGCGCCATCTCGCCAGGGTGGGGGGTGAGAACAGACCGTGGTGGAAGGCGCTCCCACCATCGTGGCCATTCGCTCAGGATGGTCAGCGCGTCGGCGTCAATCACGACTGGCGTCGCGGACCCGTGAAGCCGAGCCAGCAGCTGGTCCAGAAACACCCGCGTTGCGGCCGATCGCCCAATGCCGGGACCAATCAGGATGGCGGAATAGGTTCCGAGGGCCGAGACGAGCGGCTCGATCGCGGCAGGGCCAAGCTCGCCGGTTCCTTCGTCGGGCAGCGGGAGAAACGTCGTCTCCACGGTATGCGCCGCCAGGCTGGCACGCACGGTCGCTGGACAGGCAAGGGTCACCAGACCCGCGCCGATGCGCTCCGCGCCGAGCGCCGCGAGAACGGGTGCCCCGGTGTACAGCGCGGATCCGGCCACGGCGACCACGCGACCGAACGATCCCTTGTGGCTAGAAGCTGGCCGCGCGGGCAGGAGCGGTCGGAGCAGGGCATCGTCGGCATAGTCGATCGGAATGGTCGCGCTGACGACGTCAGGGATGCCAATGTCCGCCACGATCAGGTCGCCGACGAGATCGATGGCTGCTCCCAGTAGCAAACCTCGTTTCGCGTGGCCAAGAGTGATCGTCAGATCCGCGGCCAGCGTGTGCGAATCGGCGTCACCGGTATCCGCGTTGACACCGGTCGGGAGGTCGAGAGCTACGACCACTGGCCGCGGCACATGCTGGCTCACTCGGTCGAGGACGTCGGCAAGACCATCGGTGATCGGTCGGGCCCGACCGGTTCCGAGAACGGCGTCGAGGACCAGGTCAGTCTGGTCAAGGACCGAGTCAAGGCGACTCAAGCCGAGATCGTCCGCCATCCGGATGAACTGGACGTTCCGTTGTTGCAAAAGGAAGATCTTGGCATCCTCGGCTTCCGCCCGATTCACCAGATAGACGACGACCCGAAATCCGTCGTCGTGCAGATGCCGCGCCGCGACGAGGCCATCACCACCGTTGTTGCCGGGACCGACGAGAACGAGGACGTGGCGAATCTCGGATGGATCATAGCGGGCGCGGATCACATCGGCGACCGCGCGTCCGGCATTCTCCATCAAGGCTGGTCCGGGCAGCCCGAGAGCCTCGGCATCGCGCTCGATGGCCCGCATCTGCTCGATCGAAACGACTTTGGGCACCGCAGGAGAACCTCGTACGGATCGAAATCTGACTCCACTGGAGATCAGCTGGCTACGACGAAGGCCATCGCGAGCTCCTGCGTGTGAGTCAGGCTGACCGCGAACTCGCGCAGACCGAGCTCCTCGGCTCGCCGCCTGGCCCGACCAGAGAGAAACACCAGCGGCTTTCCACGCGGATCTGGCATGATCTCGATGTCACGCCAGCTGATACCGTGCAATCCTGTGCCGAGCGCCTTGGAGACCGCTTCCTTTGCCGCGAAGCGGGCCGCTAGCTCGTTGATCCTCCCACGATAACGCGCCGCCTCGCGATCCGTATAGACGCGCCGAAGGAATCGCTCGCCAAACTTTTCATAGACGTTCGCGACACGCCTGATCTCGACGGCGTCGATACCGACACTGATCACGGCACGCCCGCGCGCTTCCGGGATCGGTAGAACGGAAGCTTAACGACCTTCGCGGCAACTGGTCGTCCGCGAATGACTATCTCCAGAGCCTGGTCCACGCTCGCCAGTGATGGCTCGACGTACGCCAGGCCGATGTTGCGGTCGAGCGTTGGCGCGTAGGTTCCGCTGGTCACTCGACCGACCGTGCGACCATCCACGAGAACCGGGCACTCCGAACGTGGCACGCCACGCTCGATCATCTCGAAGCCGACCAGTCGCTGCCGAAGCCCGACCTCCTTGGCCCGGAGCAGTGCCTCGCGTCCGATGAAGTCACCCTTATCCAGCTTGACGATGAATCCGAGCCCAGCTTCGAGCGGATTGGTCGTCTCATCCATGTCGTGGCCATAGAGGAGGTTTCCCGCCTCGAGCCGCAGGGTGTCGCGCGCCCCGAGGCCACAGGGCTGCACCGGATGCGCCGCGTGATCGAGAATCGCTCGCCACACCGCGAGGGCGTGGTCGGCGGGGCAGAAGATCTCGACACCGTCTTCACCGGTGTAGCCAGTCCTGGCGACCATACAGTCGACGTCCGCGATTCGCGCCAGGCGGATTCCTCGTCGCGGCAACGTCGCGAGATCGGCCGAGGCCAGCGGCTGGATGGCCTCCACGGCGAGCGGTCCCTGGACCGCGATCAGCCCGGTCTGGTCAGAAACATTCGTCACGATCGCGTCTGGGCGTTGCTGCTCGCGAAACCAGGCCTCGACCTTCTCGACGTTCGCCGCATTGACGACCACGAGGTATCGACCGTCGAGGTGGTAGATGACCACGTCGTCGATGATGCCCGCGTCTGGACGCAGCAAGCACGAGTACTGGGACGAGCCGGGAGTCAGCGCGCGCACATCGTTCGGCGTCAGCCACTGCAGGAGGTCGAAGGCAGCCGAGCCCGAGACCTCGAACTCGCCCATGTGGCTCACGTCGAACATGCCTGCTGCTTGACGGACTGCACGATGCTCCTGGATGATGCTCTGATACTGAACCGGCATATCCCAGCCAGCGAATGGCACCATCCGAGCGCCAAGGCGGAGGTGCTCCGCGTGGAGAGGCGTTCTTCGCAGCCCTGCTTCTGTCATGCGCACCCCTGATCGACTTGCTGACCCCGTCTATCTCCGAGCCGCGCGACCGTCGGCAACGCCCGCACGGCGCTGAATCAAGCTGGCAGCGCGCTGAACGATGTCGGCATCGTTTGGATAGGTCAGGGTCCTGAGCGCCTCGCCGACTGGAAACCAGGCGACGCGATCGTACTCCGGATCGTGGCGGCTGAGATCTCCGCCGGTTGGCTCCATCAGGTAGTAGTATACGGTTTTGTGGATGCGGGTGCGATTCGCGACGAACCAGTACGAGATACTGCCAATCGGCTCGAGAATTCTGACGTCGAGACCGGTTTCCTCGCGTGTTTCGCGGATCGCGGTCTGCTCTCGGGACTCGTCTCGCTGGGGCGTGCCCTTCGGAAGAAACCAGGTCCCTTGCTCGCTTCTCCCGACAAGAACGACATCAACCCGATTGTCAACGCGACGGAAGACGACGCCCCCCGCCGATTCCGCGCGAGCGGTTTTGAGCTTTGCCACGAGCTATTCTCCCCTGGCCAGCCCCTGGAGATATCGAAGGAGACCGGCGATCGATTTCGCGTCACAGATCTCGCCCGAGGCGATCATGGCGGGAACGCTCGCCAGATCGATCCACTCTCGGTGAAGCCACTCGTCCGCCTCGGGATGCCCCTCGACCTGGGAAAGGCCCTCGGCCAGGAAGAGGGTCAGGTATTCGGTACAGAAGCCCGGCGCGCTGTAAAATCCGCCGAGATTGGTCCACCGCGAGGCGATCAGGCCCATCTCCTCGGCAAGCTCACGCCGGGCGCACACGTCTGCTGCCTCGTTCGGCTCCCGTGTGCCGGCCGGTAGCTCGAGAAGCTCCCGCCCAACCGCGGCGCGGTACTGGCGGACCATCGCAACCCTCCCGCGGTTATCCGGGGCGATGATCACCACCGCACCAGGATGCTTCACAATCTCGCGGGTTGTGTGACGACCGTCCGGTAGCACGACGTCGAAGATGTCCAGGGTCACGATGCGCCCGTGATAGATCTGGCGGCTGGATACGACGCGCTCGGGTGTAGGCTCGCTCATCTCGCGCCTCGCCCGGCGAAGGTAACCCCGGTCTTCCATTCCTGGGCGGCCCGCAATGACTCGCGGGCGTGATCGCGCGCGCTTGAGCGGTCGCCCTGGCCACCAATCATCGTTGCAAGCTCCTCGACACGCCCGTCCATCTCCAGAATCCGGGCACGGGTCGTCGTCCGACCTTCGGACTCGACCTTACTCACCGAGATGTGCATATCCGCAAACGCCGCGATCTGAGACAGGTGTGTCACGCAAATGATCTGCCGCTGTCGCGCGAGCCGTGCAATCTTCTGACCGACGATGACCGCGGTTCGTCCGCCGATCCCCGAGTCGATCTCGTCGAAGATCAGCGTTGGCACGGTATCAGCACGCGACAGGATATTCTTGAGCGCTAGCATCAAACGTGCCGTCTCACCGCCGGATACCACCCGAACAAGCGGCTTGAGATCTTCGCCCACGTTGGGCGCGATGTAGAACTCGACGCGGTCGATTCCGCTCGTATCGAAGGCGACGACACGGCCGTCCGGTAGCTGAATTCCGTCGGAGGTGATCTCCTGGTCGATCGCAACGTGGAAGCGAGCGCCGGCCATGTTCAGCTCGGCTAGCTCGCCCTCGACCTCGGATGCCAGGCGTCTCGCCGCGGACTGCCGCGCCTGCGACAGCGTCGCCGCGGCCTCCGCGAAGGCGCCCACGGCTTCCTGCTCACGCCGATCCAGCTCGGCGACAAGCTCGTCACGGTGCGTGATCTGGTCTAGCTGCTGGCGCGCCTGGTCGGCAAATGCCAGGATCTCCTCGATCGAGCTGCCATACTTCCGCTGGAGCGAGCGAATCAGGTTGAGACGCTCCTCGATCTCTTCGAGCCGCTCCGGGTTGAATTCGATCTGGTCCTGATAACGGCGGAGGTGTCGGCTAAGCTCGGTCGCCTGATCGATGATAGAGTCGAGCACCTGCTGCGCCTCGGCCATCGCAGGATCGATGCGGGTAATCTCGGCGAGCTGCGTCGCCGCTACTCCGAGGCGATCCAGCGCCGAGCTTCCTTCCATCTCGGAGAGAGCCTGACGGGCAAGGTCGATGGCGGTCGCGAGCTTTTCGGCATTGGCAAGGATGCTGCGCTCGTGGCGCAGCTCCTCGTCTTCCCCTGCCTGCAGGCGAGCCGACTCGATCTCCTCGATCTGGAAGCGCAGGAGGTCTGCCTGGCGAGCGGCTTCGCGTTGATCGCGGTTGAGGGCATCCCTTTGCGCGCGAATCGCACGGATCTCGGCCGCGAGGCGAGCCACCTCGTCTCGCTTCTCCTCCAGACCCGCATAGCCATCCAGGTAGCGGAGGTGCTCGGACACCCGGAGCAAGGTCAGGTGATCACCCTGGCCGTGAACGTCGACCAGAAACCGTCCAATTCGCTGCAAGCCACTCAGCGGTACCGCGCGTCCATTCACCCGGGCCACGGTGCGCCCGGAGCGCCAGACCTCGCGGCTCAGGATCAAGGCGTCGTCCTCCTGCGGGATGCCAAGGTCGTCCAGCGCCTCGGCCAGCCCCGCGTTCGAGGGTGGGACAAAAAAGGCCTCGATCCGCGCGTGATCGGCACCGGTTCGCACGACGTCGGGTCCGAGCCGATTCCCGAGCACGCCGCCCACCGCGTCGATGACGATCGACTTTCCCGCTCCCGTCTCCCCGGTGAGCGCTACCAGGCCTGGCCCTAGCTCCAGGTCGATGCGATCGATGATCGCGAAGTTCTCGATTGTCAGGTGGGTCAACACGCTTGGCTTACCGTTGATCGAAACAGGCGGCGATGGCGTCGTCGACAGTCTGTCCGTGGCCCGTACGCGTGAAGAGCGCCAGGAACTCACGATTTCCGGCCGGTCCGAGAATCGGCGACGGGATGCATCCCCCGATCTCGAGGCCGCGCTGCTTTGCGTCGGTCAGCACGCGTTCCAGGACCGCACGGTGAACGCGTGGATCTCTCACGACCCCACCCTTGCCGACCTGTTCGCGACCGGCCTCGAACTGCGGCTTGACGAGCGCGACGATCCAGCCGGTGGGCTTCAAGAGATGCAAGACCGGCGGGATCACCAGCGCGAGCGAGATGAACGACACGTCGATCACCGCCGCATCAGGTGACTCGGGGAGCTCGGTGAGGTAGCGAATATTGGTTCGCTCCATCACCACCACGCGCGGATCCTGCCGAAGCCGCCACGCCAGCTGACCGTAACCGACGTCGACCGCGTAGACCTTTCGACTTCCGCGCCGGAGGAGAACGTCCGTGAATCCCCCGGTCGAGGCTCCGACGTCCAGGACAGTCAGCCCATCCACACGAAGATCAAAGGTGTCCAGCGCGTGAGCGAGCTTCAATGCACCCCTGCTCGCGTATCGCTCCTGCGCGGGTACCGTGACCTCGGCATTCGACGGCACACTGGCACCAGGACGAATGACAGTCTGCCCATCGACCCGGACGTCGCCCGCCAGGATCAGCGCTCGCGCGCGTTCGCGTGATTCGCTCAGTCCCCGCTGGAGGAGCAGGACGTCGAGACGAACCTTGTGATCAGCCGTCATCGTGTGCTGAGAGCTCATGCGACCTGTATTCTGGCGACACGTCGGCCGGCCAAGCCCTCGATCCAAGCGTGGATACTCGCACTCGATCGAGATCCCAGCCGGCCGTCCGCCAGAGCCTAATCCGAGATTTCCAGCTGGTCGGGTGTCGGGAAGCCGTCATCTGGGAGGTCACACGTGCAGGAGGCGGCCCTCGACAGGCGACCAGGTGCGCAGGGCACCTTCCTCAGTAGAGGATAGGTGGGGTGTATCCAAAAGTCAAGGCAAGAAACGAATCAGTCCTGTCCCCTGCTGGCAAGCTGTCTCCACCGGTCTCAAGGCAGGTCTGGTCCCACGGGCACGGGCTCATCCGCGATCGCCACGGCGCGGCCGCCAACGCAACGTGACATGAAGAACAGCAAGCTGGTTTGCTGACAGCCCGTCGGCGACTGTGCTACAATGCCGAAGCGTGGCAACAGTCGTGTTCGGTGTGGGCTATATCGGCTCGCGCGTCGTGCAGGAGCTCCTGTTCCAGGGACGCGACGTGATCGCGGTCGACAATTTCTTTGCAAGCGACCGGCGAGCCATCGGCGCCTTCCGTCAGGCGCACGCGTTCAGCCTGGTGGAGGGCAGCATCGTTGATCCTGCTACCGTCGAACAAGCGCTCCGCCTGACAGCTGACATCGACTCGGTGTACCTTCTCGCCGCGCAAGCCAGCGCTCATCCCGACGCTGCACCCCCGGAATATTCGGAAGAGGTGAATCTGCGCGGACCACGGATCGTGCTGGATGCTGTCGCGCGGCTCCGGCCGGGGGTCCCGGTCGTCTTCGCGAGCTCGACGCGTGTTTACGGTACGGCGCTTCCCGACGAGGTCGACGAGACGACACCCTACGGCGTCATGACGGATCTGGCGCATCTGAGCAAGTGCTACGTCGAAAAGCTGCTGGAGATGTACGCAGCCATTCATCACCTCCCGTGTCGCGTGGTACGCCTGGGTCTCGCCTACGGCGTGGCACCGGTGATGAAAACTGACATTCGATTCATGACCGCACCCAACCTGTTCTGCTATCAGGCGGCGACCGGTTGTCCGCTGGAGGTCCGCAGCGATGCACCGCTGGCACTGATTCACGTGGAGGATGCGGCTCGCGCGCTACTCTGGGCCGGTGACACGGTACACGACGCAGGCTTCGTCGTGTACAACGGCGCGTCAGGCGTCTCGTCGATTCCGCTGATCGCCGAAGAGGTCCGCCGGATCGGCGAAACCAGGGGGGTCGAGGTCGTCATCCGCAACCGCATCCAGCGAACGGAGCGCGACGGACGCCTGCCGACAATCCGATCAGCGCTGGAGCTCGCCGGGTTCTCCCCGCGACGCGAGCTTGGTGAGGGTCTCTCCGAAACTCTGGATTACTTCATGGTGCGGAGTCAGTGAGCGAGCCCTTGCATCCAGGTCGCGTCCTGGTCACCGGTGCATCAGGTTTCATCGGACGGCACCTCGTCACCTACCTGAGCCAGCGCGGTATCGACGTCCGGACGCTGAGCCGGCGCTCTCAGCCGTGGCCGGATCACGTGGTTGCCAACGTGCTGGACGACTTCTCGAACCAGGCCACCGGATGCGAATGCATCATTCACCTGGCCGGCCTCTCCGACGCCTCGGCTTCGTACGAGCGGCCGGTCGAGTTCGCGCGGGTAAATGTGCTGGGCACGGTCAACGCACTCGAGGCTGCCCGACGAAACAACGCCGCGTTCGTGCTTGCCTCGTCACAACGTGTCTACCGACCATCAACCCGACCGATCGCAGAAGACAGCGTCCTCGCGCCGGTGGATCCGTACGGGCAGTCGAAGCTGCAGGCAGAGCAATGGACCGAGCTGTATGCGCGGCTGTTCGGAGTGTCGGCGACGATCCTGCGCCTGTTCTCCGTTTACGGACCAGGACAGGCACCAGGGCAGGCCAGCGGCGTCGTGAGCATTCTGCTGCGAAATGCTCGGGAGGGACAGCCGCTACGCGTGCGCGCCCGACAGGTGCGAGACTTCATCGACGTCCGCGACGTCGTTCGGGCGATTGACCTGGCGGTTCGACGACGCCCCGAGCGGATCGCGATTTACAATATCGGCACCGGCCGTCCGACCCCCATCTCGGAGCTTGGCGAGCTGATTCGAGGTGTCGCGGGCGTGTCCGTGCCAATCATCGTGGACCTCACTCCCGGGGCCGAAAGCTACGTCGCCGACACGCGGCGCGCTGCCGCCGACCTGCAGTTCGAGGCGCAGATAGATCTCCTGGATGGGCTTGTCTGGTACAATCAGCACTTTGAAGGCAGGCGATGACGAGCGACGTGGCAACGGGCACACGAATTCTGCTCAAGGCACGTCCCACGGAGCTGCAGCTTGCCGATCGTCTGTCCGATCCTGTTCCCGATGGCCTGGAGGTCTATCTGGATCGGCTCGACCTGCTCGGTGAAGGCTGGCTGGATCGGATTCGCGGGCTGGTCGAGCAGTTGCGGGCTCCCGCCGACTTCGCGTGGCTGGTCGAGGCGCCCATTCGCACGCTAGCCGGGGCGTATTTCGACCTCACCGCGAACGACGACGATCACCGGGAGACGCTGCGGCGGGTCATCGACGTGGGTGCAGCCATCGGGGCGAGAGCAGCAAACGTTCACGTGGTAGCACCGATGGTCGATGCAGACGCTCTGATGTCGGAAGATCGGGCGCGCAAGCTGGACGCGACCTTTCCGCTGCTGGAGTTTTACGTGAATTCGTGCAGCCAGGCAGGGCTAATCCCGCAGGTGGAGAATATTCCTCCGGTCGGCCGCATGCGCGAAAATGCCTTCGTCTTCTCACCGATCGGAACGACCCCAGACGATCTGCTAGCACTGGCTCACGCCCATCCGCCTCTCCGCTTTACCGTCGACCTGTCCCACGCGGCGCTGGCTCTCAACTGGCAGACCGTCGAGCTGGAGGCGGTCGCGGAGAAGCTGCGACCGATCGCGCTCTACTGTCGCCAGTGGGCCACGTCGGCGAGTCTCTCCGAGTGGCTTGCTGCCGTCGCCCACCTCACGACGACGGTGCACGTGTCGAACGCGTCGGGCCTGCTGGGCGAGGGCCTGAACTACGACGCGGGCGACGAGGATCTCGACGCTGCGCTGAGACCGCTCCTGGGAAAGGTCCCGTATTTCGTCACCGAGACCCTCGAGGCGAATCCAGACCACGCCGTCGGCATGCGGGAAGTGCAAACACGCCTGATCGCGCTGCGTTGCGGAGGGGAGGGAGAGTGTCGGTGAGGAAAGATGGCAGCGTATCCATCAGGCGGTGTCGGGCCGCTCCGCTCCCGCAGAGACTGGCTCAAATCGATCAAGGCAGTGGAGCGCGCCGATGAGCGAAGGCTGGGCAACGCTGCTGCAGCGAACGGAGATTCAGTTTGAGCGAACGGTCCTGGATCTCGCCCTGCGAGGCAAACGGATCCTGATTACCGGTGCGGGCGGCTCGATCGGATCTGCCCTCGCCCTGCAGGCGTGCCAGCACGAGCCGGAGCAGCTTATCCTGCTCGACAGCCACGAGGCGTCCCTGTTCCACCTCCGCCAGAAGATCGTTCGTGACCACGCGGTCGACACGCGCTATGTCCTCGCCGACGTGCGCGATCGTGCAAAGATCGACCAGGTGTTCAAACGACACCGTGTCGACGTCGCATTTCACCTTGCCGCGTACAAGCACGTGCCATTCGCCGAGGATAACGTGGATCAGGTGGCGAGCGTCAACGTGCTTGGCACCATGAATGTCGTGGAAGCAGCCGGAGAGTACGGGACGTCGACGGTCGTCTACCCTTCGAGCGACAAGGCCGTCACGCCGCGCGCGGTGTACGCTGCGACGAAGCGCGTGACCGAGCGCGTGCTCGGGGCGATTGCTACTCAGTGCTCAAGTCCACGCCTGCGGATCGTGCGGCTAGTCAACGTGTTTGAAACACAGGGCAACGTCATCGAAACGTTCGCTCGCCAGATTCGCGCCAACCGGCCGCTGACGGTCACCGATCCACGCATGGATCGCTACTGGATGACGAAGCGAGAGGCCGTCCACGTGCTCACCGCGGTCGCGACCCGTCCAAGCTTCGAGGGGTTTTATATGCTCGACGTTGGTGAGCCAGTGCCAATCGTGGAGACCGCCCGTCGCCTGTTCGATCTGCTGCGCCCCGGGGAGGGACCTCCGATCATCCAGTTCAGCGGCATCAGGCCCGGCGAGCGCTTGCACGAAGAGCTGAAGTATCCGGACGAGCAGTTCTGGCCAACAGATCTTCCCGGGCTCCTTACCATCCAGATCCCACCGCCCACGATCGCGGCCGACACGTGGCTCAAGGAGCTAGCTCGGTTTCGCGCATCGGGGTATGAATGGGAACCGGATGATCTCAAATCGTGGCTCGTTGATCTCGCATCCCGCGACGAAGCCGGTGTGTGATGCTCCTAGATCAGCCATTTCCAATCGCCGCGATGGCGGTCGCTCTCGGTGTAAGCTTTGTCGCAGCGCTGGTTCTGACACCCATCGCCGGTCGCCTGGGAGAACGTTTCGGCCTGGTGGATCGACCACGCAAGGGAGAGGTGCAGGAGCATCCCGCGCCGCGCTCGGGGGGGTACGGCCTCGTCGTCGCGTTCATTCTCGCGGTTGTCGCCAGCTTCGCGCTCATTCCCCACAGCGGTGATGAGCTCACCCGCGTCCTTGGTCTCATCATCGGAATTGTGCTGGTCCTGCCTATCGCTCTCGTCGATGATCTGAAGCGTCTCGGTCCCTTCCCACAGCTCATCGGCCAGATTGGACTCGCCGTGGTTGCCATGGCGTTCGGACTGGTGATTCGGAACGTCGCAAATCCCTTCGGTGGATTAATTCCTCTCCCGATGATCGTCGCGGTGCCGTTTACGCTCGTATGGATCGTCGGCATGATCAACACGCTGAACTGGTTCGACACCGTGGACGGCCTGGCGGCCGGGATGAGTGCCATCGCCGCAATCGTACTGTTCGCCCGCAGCGTCTCGCTGGGGCAGTATACGGTAAGCTTGCTGCCGTTAGCCCTGGCGGGCGCGTGCATTGGATTTCTCCGGTACAACTTCAACCCGGCGCGTATCTTCATGGGCACGAGCGGCTCGACGTTCCTGGGCTTCGCCCTGGCCATTCTCGCGCTCATCGGGGGTGCAAAGATTGCCACGGCAGCGTTTGTCCTGGGGCTGCCCATCATCGACACGGGTCTCGTCATCGTGCAGCGGAGCGCGCGCCGTCGCTCACCATTCGTCGGAGGCGACGATGCGCACCTTCCCCACAAGCTGATCGCACGCGGCCTATCGGCAAAGCGGATTTCGCTCACGATCTACGCGGTGTGCGCCGCGGGTGGGATGCTCGCGATGACGCTAAACGGTATTCAGAAGCTGTGGATCATCGTCGTCGTCGGAGCTATCGCCACTGCGCTCGCACTCCGGTTCGTGACGACCCGATCCGCGAGCTGATCGAGCGACCGAGGCTACGGGGACGCTCCGTGAGCACGCACCTGCGGTCGCTTCGAGCTCGTCGCTCGATCTATCAGCGTATCGACGCGCACCGGGGAGGCTTGCCACGATCGGATCGGCCTCCGAGCCGGGCACAGCCAGGATCATGGCGCGAGATCGTCTAGTCTGGCACAATCGGAACGGGGGCGGTGACGCGAGGGGACGTTCACGGTGCCCCCGTGGCGAGGATAATCGTTCGAGAGGGAGACGGGGATGAAGTTTGGCATGAGCACGCTCGGCTGCCCGGGATGGACGCTGGAGCGAGTCGCCGAGGCAGCTCGCGATTACGGCTACCAGGGGGTGGAGCTACGGATTCTAGACGACGAGGTCATCACTCCCGCGGTCGTGCGTCAGAACAAGAACCGGTTGCGTAACCTGTTCGGCGACGGAAAACTCGAGCTCGTCGCTCTTGGAACGTCGATTCGCGTATCGGCTGCAGGAGCCGACGAACGGGCGGCCAATGAGCGCGACCTTCGAGAGTACGTCGATCTCGCGCACGATCTCGGGGTCCCGCTGATTCGTGTCTTCGGCGGTCACTTTCCCCCGGGGAGCGACGAGGCAGCAGCGATAGCACGCGCAGCCGAGACTCTGGAACATTACGGGGCGATCGCCGACCAGGCAGGCGTGACCATCGCGCTGGAAACGCACGACGACTTCTCCCGAAGCTCGACCGTGGCTGCGACGTTGAGCCGCGTTCGCACTCATTCCGTTGGTGCGCTCTGGGACACGCATCACCCCTACCGCATGGGGGAGGATGTCGCCGCCGTCTGGACTAACCTTGCGAATCGACTGATTCACGTTCACGTCAAGGACGCGCGCCGCCGGCCCGACGGCCGGTGGGATCTCGTCCTGCTCGGTCAGGGCGAGGTGCCGTGTCGCGAGATCGTCCGGGCGCTGGCGATGCGCGGATATGCTGGATATGTCGTGGCGGAGTGGGAGAAGAAGTGGCATCCGGAGATCGCTGACCCGGAGATCGCCCTTCCCCAGCATCTCGCCGCCCTCCGAGAATGGACGTCAGACCTTCTCTGACCAGGCTCGGCCTTGTCCCTGCTTCAGGCACGTAACCGCCGGAGCGATCGGGACTGCGCATCGTCGTCGAACCACGCGAGCCTGGAGACGGCGCGGGCGCGACAGCTCCTGGCACCGGTAATGCGCTGGCTGGTCCGAGATTCGTGTCCTGGTGTAAGAGCTGCATGGGTGTACCTCGCTCTCGAGCCCTGCCCGTCGGAGCCGGCTCGTCTCCTGATGCCGTTTATGAGGCGCTGCGAGACACGCTCCAGATCTCCTGGGTCCCGGCAGTGTTCGAAGCGCTGGCGGAGGTCCCTGCGTACCTGCATCTCGCCTGGGCTCAGGTCGGCCCGGTAGCCGAAACGGCCCAGTTCGTGCGTCTGTCCGAGCACATCGCGCGGGATGCGTCGGCGGTCGTGCACTCCCTCTACGTCCCAGGTTACGGCCCCGGCGATCTTCAGCAGCTTGATGTACCCCTGGCACAGCAGGCCGAGATTCGCAGCGCCCTCGACGCGCTCGCGTTCGGGCAGTCGCAGACGATGCTCATAATCGCGGCGCTGCGTCTTGCCGTCGCCGGCCATCCACCAGGCCGGGACCACGCGATCTCCTGGCCACGCAGGGCGACCACCTGGACCTTGCAGCCGGTTCCGATCGTCGACGAGGCCGCGGCAGGCGAAACCGTTCGACGTATCTTCTCGGAGGCACGGCAGGTCTTGGATCTATCACCGGTTCCCCACGCGCTGCGGGTGATCGCCGGTCTGCCTCGCTACGTGCAGCTCGCGTGGGATGATCTTGCACCGCTGGTCCAGGGTTCGGGGTTCGAGGCAGCACGCGCCGAGATCATCGAAGCCGCGGAGAAGCTGTGTGGCTTGCTCCCCTCCAGGATCGACGTCACGCCGTCCTGGCTCGCATCGCGTGGACTTGCTCCTCGCGAGATACGACGCGCGCAGGAGATCCTCTCGAGCTCCCTCCACGACGAGGCGACCAGCCTGCTGGTAACCGTGTGCCTGCGCTTTCCCCTCGGCGGGAACTCTCCCTCGCGGCGAGACTGGCATCCAGAGGGAAGATCATGGCTTCCGTCCTACCCGTGACCACGGGCAAGACGGAGAGCCGCTGACGCGGATACGTGGTTCCGGAGACCCACGAGTGGCCAGCTTGACGATCAGGGTCTCTCCAGGATAGCCGTCGGCGTCACGATCACCGGTGCCAGTGTCTCAGGCGATCAGCTCGTCGAGGATTCGAGCGATGAGATCGCGTGCGGCCACGAATCGATAGGTCGCCTCCGCGCGAACGGCGTCGGCGGCGTGACTGCTTCGGATCGCTCGCATTGCATTGAGCAGCGCCTCCTGCTGGGCGACCAGACCACGATGGACCATATTGACGTCCCACATTGGTCGCCGGCTCGCCCACCAGTACTGGCAGCTATGGAGCGCACGATCGGTCTGGATCCTCGCGATCCGGGCGAAACGTGAGCTGTCGTCGTTATCGCTCAGCTCCTCCGCCCGGCGCGTGAGATCGAGGACCAGATCGGTAAGCTGCCACTGGAGCTGATGGATGCGATTGCCGGGATCCTTCCAGAGCGGATATGGATTGCCCGCGGCAAGATCCTCACCGCTCGAGCTCCACGAGGATGCGCGTGGCATCGGAATCGGGCGTCGGGGGAAGACCTCCAGCAGCCGGCTGATGGGCACAACCTGAACACGGTCGGTCGTCGTGCGACTGCCGCCGCGGCCGGGTGCCGGTGCGCTGGCGATCTGGAAGACGCGCGCCAGGAACTGCTCCTCCCAGCCGCGAAGATGGTGCCCAAAGGTCTCCGCGTCCATCGCCGTGACCACGTAGATGTTCTCGCGACTCCCCTTCATCGCGCGCAGGCTATCGACGAAGCCAGCAGCGTCGAGATCACCAAACGCGATGCGATTGCTGAGCAGGTCGTCACGGAAGAAGACTGCAAGCTCTCCTTCATCCGTCCGGAGCGTGGGAATGAAGTCGACTGGCCATTCGGACGGGCAGGCAACGCCGCCGAGCAGGAGCCAGCCGTGCCCGGTCTCCAGCACGGTCGGAACAATGCTCGGCGCGAAGCATAGCTCTGGAGGAAAGAATCCCGTCGGCTCGAAGCCGCGTCCGAAGGCATCACGACTGATGCGACGGTTCAGAACGACCTGTCGTCGGCGCTCGCTGGCCGGGATCAGCGGCAGAATGGCGTGGTACATTGCCGTTCCGGTGAACTCGATGCGCTGGTGCTCCCCGAGGTGGCGGAGCCCGTCGACGACGTCCGCGCCGTGATGCACGGAGAGGAGCTCGATCAGCGAGCCCGTGACGTTGAACGTCGCGCGGGCATCGTGCCCGTTACCGAGAAGGTGTACCAGCGGTCGATAGCATTCGTCGCAGATCCGGTCGAGCACGTCGGGAAGCTGAGTTGGTGGCTGATAGAAGTGCAGGAGCGGGGCCCAATAGATCACAGCCTACCCTCGGGTCCTGGCAATCAGGGAAACGAACGGCAAGATATATGCCGCCGAGCGGATGTATCCGAAATTCGCGCGCCAGAGCCCTTGACGCCAGGCTGATTCCGGTGTAATTTAGTTCCACAGGAACCAAAAAGTATGGATGTCCCGCTGCTTACTCACCCGACCACCGAGCGGTGCGCGCCCGAGCTCGTCCCCAACGCGCTGCTGGCGGTGGACGTCGTTCTGTTCACCATCCGCAAGGCACCTCTTCAGGAGGCCCTGCAGGTGCTGCTTGTCCACCAGCGTGATCCCAGCGGGCAGGATCGCTGGATGCTCCCGGGAGTCCTCGTCCGGCCGACCGAGACCTTCGCCGAGGGAGCACGGCGCGCACTGGCGGAGAAGGCAGGTCTTGACGCGGCAACGTGGTATCTGGAACAGCTAGCCACCTTCGGTGAGCCGTCACGTGACAGCCGGGGACGCGTGGCGTCGATTGCCCACCTGGCACTCGTTCGCAGCGACGATCTCACCTTGCGGCCCGGGGTCGACGTCCGGGCGACCGAATGGTGTCCGGTCAGGAGGATTGGCGAGCGAGTCCTGGCCTTCGACCACGCCGAGATGATCCGGGCAGGAGTGCAGCGGATACGCAACAAGGTACGGTATTCCTGGGTCGCGTTCCAGCTCCTCAATGAGCGCTTCACGCTACCGGAGCTGCGGGCGGTCTACGCCGCGATTCTCGATCCGAACCTGGCTCGCCTCTCATCTGGAAACTTCAAGAAGGCAATGCGTCCACTCTTCGACAGCGGCGTGCTGCAGGTCGTTGGGCGGGCCGCGACCGGTCGCCGGGGGCGCCCCGGTGACCTCTATCGATTTGTAGGACCGGTGACGGGCACGCGAGAACGCGAGCTGCCCTGGTAGCGCTGGTTTGTTTTTTTGGGCTCATTTAAGCTATTTTGGAACTAAATTGGCGGCTCGGAATCCGGCCGCGATGGAGGATGGCAATGGCCCTGGCAACCGAGACCGAGCTAAGAACGGAGGAGCAGCAGCAGCTTGTCGAGGAGATCAAGCGGCTCCGTGCCGAGCGACACGCGGTCATCCTGGCTCATAACTACCAAATTGGCCCCATTCAGGACCTCGCGGACTTTGTCGGCGACTCGCTTGGCCTTGCCCAGGCGGCGACCCGGACTGACGCCCCGGTCATCGTCATGTGTGGCGTGTTTTTCATGGCTGAGACGGCCAAGATCCTCAATCCAACGCGAACGGTGCTGATTCCCGATACACGGGCTGGCTGCTCGCTGGCCGACTCGATCACCGCCGATCAGCTCCGAGCCTGGAAGGCGGAGCATCCAGGAGCCATTGTTGTCAGCTACGTGAATACGACCGCCGAGGTCAAAGCGGAGTCTGACGTCTGCGTCACCTCCGGCAACGCCGAGGCAGTCATTCGCTCGATTCCCGAGGACCGTGAGATTCTCTTCTGTCCGGATATGTTTCTCGGCTCCTACCTGGAGCGGATCACCGGACGGAAGATGCACGTCTGGATGGGCGAATGCCACGTGCACGCGGGGATCCGCCCCGAAGAGATCGACGCAAAGCTCGCACGCTACCCTGATGCCGAGCTGATGATCCACCCGGAGTGCGGCTGCTCCTCGCGGTATCTGTGGGCACAAAGTACCTGCGCGGTGCCATCGGTCAGTCAGAAGGTCCTCTCGACCGAGGGGATGCTGCGCCACGCGCGGCAATCCGACAAGCGTACCTTCCTCGTCGCGACCGAGGTCGGCTTGCTCCACCGGCTGCGCAAGGAGATGCCCGAGAAGCGGTTCGAGGCCGCCGACGACGGCGCGGTCTGCCGATTCATGAAGATGATCACCCTGTCCAATCTCCGCGACTGTCTCCGCGACCTGCGGCCCGAGGTCAACGTTGCTCCGGACATCGCGGAGCGTGCGCGAATGGCCGTCGAACGTATGCTGGCCATCAAGCCGTGACGAAGGCGACAGCACCGTGAGCAGATATGACGTTCTCGTCGTCGGCAGCGGTCTGGCCGGCCTCTACGGAGCCCTGCTCGCCTCGCGCCACGGCAGCGTGCTGGTTCTGACGAAGGCGCGGCTGGAGGACTGCAATACCTATTACGCGCAGGGCGGAATCGCGGCCGCTCTGGCGTCGACCGACTCGCCCGACATTCACTTCCGCGATACGATGGCCGCTGGCGCCGGCTTGTGTGACCCGCGCGCCGTTCGCATTCTCGTCGACGAAGGTCCAGCACGCGTCCGCGACCTGGTCGAGCTGGGCGTCCAGTTCGATCGTGTCGGCAGCCAGATTGCTTTCACCCGAGAGGGAGCGCACAGTCAGCCGCGCGTCCTCCACGCCGGTGGAGACGCGACCGGTGCAAATATCGAATCGACCATCGTTCGTCAGGTCAGGTCGTCGCCGCGCGTGACGCTCCTGGAGGATCACATCGTCTGCGACCTCGTCCGAGATTCTGGCCGGGTCCTCGGCGTGCGCGCGATCGACGGCAAGACGGGGCAGATCCAGGAGTACCGTGCCGCGGCGGTGATCCTTGCGACGGGCGGGGCGGGCCAGCTCTTCTTGCAGACGACCAATCCCGAGGTGGCGACCGGCGATGGCATTGCCCTCGCGTTCGACGCCGGGGCGGAAATCGCCGACATGGAGTTCGTACAGTTTCATCCGACGGCGCTGGCTGTTCCGGGAGCACCCCGATTCCTGATCTCCGAGGCGGTGCGTGGCGAAGGAGGACTCCTCCGCAACGTCAAGGGCGAGCGATTCATGCTGAACGTCGACCCGCGTGCCGAGCTTGCCCCGCGCGATATCGTCGCGCGGGCGATCGTGCTCGAGGCGCAGCGAACCGGTCACCCGTGCTGCTACCTCGACGTGAGGCACCTCGGCACCTCGCAGTTCCGCCGTCGCTTTCCGACCATCTCGCAGGTATGCCAGGAGTACGGGATCGATCCCGGTCGGGATCTCATCCCGGTAGCCCCGGCCGCTCACTATCTGATGGGCGGGATCCGCACCAACGTGTGGGGCGAAACGTCCCTGGCGGGGCTGTACGCCTCTGGCGAATGCGCGTGCACGGGCGCTCACGGAGCGAACCGATTGGCGAGTAACTCACTCCTGGAAACGATCGTGTTCTCGGCGCGGATCGTCGAACGACTGGTCGGTGGAGCTGGAGCGCCGGACACGCGCCCCTCGAGCGAGGGCACTGAACCCCCGGGTCTGCTGCCCGACCTGCATCTCGCGGTGCCCGCTCCGCGTCCAGGGCCGGCACCCGTCCAGAGCATCGGCACGCTTCGGGAACTGACCTGGTCGCTGGCAGGATTGACGCGTGACTCCACTGGACTGGCGAAGCTCGAGGCGGTTGCCTCGGCCTGGCAGGCACAGGGTCTTTCACGAGAGGATCGCTCCTCGCTGGAGCTCTGGAGTCTCACCTGCCTGGCAAGACTGGTTGCGCTGGCCGCGCTTCGTCGTGAGGAGAGCCGCGGCGCACACTATCGGTCGGATTATCCGCGATCGGATCCGAACTGGCAGCGGCGCATCGTGATGGTTAGCGAAGAGCGTCTCGGAGTACAAGGTAGTGGGCAAATTCGAGCTTCCACTGGCAGAGGTTGAACGTATTGTCAGGCAGGCGCTCGCGGAAGACCTGCCCTGGGGCGACGTGACCAGTGATAGTCTTATTCCGGGCGATCAGCTGGGAATCGGGAGAATCGAGGCGCGCGAGCCCGGCGTACTGGCCGGGCTACCCGTGGCGCGAGCGGTATTCGCGCAGCTCGACTCTGCTCTGGACTTCGAGGCAGGTGTCGAGGACGGAGCGCGGCTGCAGGCTGGTCAGGTTATTGCGCAGGTGCGGGGCCCTCTGCGCTCTCTTCTCCGTGGCGAGCGTGTCGCGCTGAACTTTCTCCAGCGCATGAGCGGGATCGCGACGTTGACCGACCGGTACGTTTCGGCGGTTGCGGGCTACCCGGCGCGGATCGTCGATACCCGAAAAACCACCCCCGGTCTGCGACTCCTGGAAAAATACGCCGTTCGAGTCGGGGGCGGGAATAATCACCGCTACTGCCTCAGTGATGCTGTGCTGGTCAAGGACAACCACCTGGCGGCACTTCGCCTCCGCGGCGTCACGTTAGGCGCGGCGGTTGCCGAGCTGCGGCGTACGCTTCCGCACACGATGAGGATCGAGGTCGAGGCGCAGACGCTCGCGGACGTACGCGAGGCCCTCGACGCCCGCGTCGACGCTATCCTTCTCGACAATATGTCGCCCGCGCTTATCGCCGAGGCGGTTCGGCTGATCGACCGGCGGGCCCTCACCGAGGCGTCCGGGGGCGTGACCCTCGACACGATCCGGACGATCGCCGAGACCGGTGTGGACCTGATCTCGGTGGGTGCGCTCACCCACTCGGTGCGGGCGCTTGATCTAGCACTGGAGATCGAGGTGTAGATCGTGCGTGCAGTCGACGTGATCGCGCGAAAGCGCGATGGTGAGGAGCTCACCGCCGAGGAGATCGAATGGCTGGTTCGCGGAAGCGTGTCCGGCGACGTGGCAGACTATCAGCTCTCAGCCTGGCTGATGGCGGTCTACCTCAAGGGGATGAGCCCATCCGAGACGATCGCGCTGACGCGCGCCATGGCCAGCTCTGGGCGTATTCTCGATCTCGGCGAACTTGCGCCGCGTGCCGTGGACAAGCACAGCTCGGGCGGCGTCGGCGATAAGATCTCCCTGGTTGCTGGGCCAATCGCGGCGGCCGCGGGGGTGATCGTCCCCAAGATGTCCGGTCGTGGCCTGGGTTTCACCGGTGGCACACTGGACAAGCTCGAGTCGATTCCCGGCCTGCGCGTGGGTCTTTCCATTGGCGAGATACTCGAGCAGGCCCGAAACGTCGGCCTCGTCATCGCCAGCCAGACAGCGGACCTGGCGCCGGCCGACGGCAAGCTGTATGCGCTGCGGGATGTCACCGCGACAGTCGGATCCCTTCCGCTCATCGTCAGCTCGATTCTGAGTAAGAAGCTGGCCGGAGGTGCGCCGTCCATCGTGCTTGACGTAAAGGCCGGCACCGGCGCGTTCATGAAGACGGCGGGCGAGGCGGAGCAGCTCGCCCGGGCCCTCGTCGACGTGGGCAGCGCGTGTGGTCGGCGTGTGATTGCCCTCGTGTCGGCGATGGACCAGCCACTCGGCAAGGCAGTCGGCAACGCCGTCGAGGTCGACGAAGCGGTGGAGACCTTGCGCGGACGGGGTCCTGACGACGTGCGCGAGCTAGCACTGACGATTGCCGCCGAGATGGTGCAGTGCGCTGGACTCGCCGAGACCGAGGCCAAGGCGCGCGATCTGGCACGAGAAGCGCTGACGTCAGGACGAGCACTCGCCAAGCTGCGAGCGATGGTCGAAGCACAGGGCGGCGATACGAGCGTGATCGACGATCCGTCAAGATTGCCCCGTGCACCAATCAGAGAGATGGTGCGATCTCCCGTCGGCGGCTTCATCGCGCGACTTGACGCGGGCGTCGTCGGTACGACCCTGACTGCCCTCGGCGCTGGGCGAGAAAAGAAGGGTGACCCGATCGACCACCGCATCGGAGCCATCTTCCACCGGAAAGTCGGGGACCGCGTCGAAGTCGACGAGCCGCTCTTCGAGCTTCACCTCGCCCGACCCGAGCAGACCTCGTTCGCTCGGGAACGTCTGCTTCAGGCCTACCACTGGTCGCAGGAGCCAGTTGACCACCCGAACGTCGTCATCGGCCGATTCGCGCAGCGGCGGGACCCGTAATCGCGTGGGATCCGGTTTGGGCGCGGACGCAAGCTCTCGCTCCCCCGAGATGGACGTCCTCGGGCTCCGTGCTCGCACGCGGGCGAGCCTTGCCAGACGAGGTGACGCCATGGTATGATTCTAGATGCCCTTCGAGGGCGAGTGGCTCAGCCGGTTAGAGCGCGCGGTTCACATCCGCGAGGTCACAGGTTCGAATCCTGTCTCGCCCACCCCCAGCAACTTCGCGCGTCCGCCACCGCATCCCGACTGCCTCTCTGCTTGTCGCCCGGCTCCGGTACGCGATCCGGACTTCGGAAGAACCGTGATGCTGCGTCCGCCCGACCGTCAGCAAGCGGTCGCTTGGACGGGTTGCCCCGAGTCAGAGATGCCATGCGGCGGCTCGGACTGATCCAGCCGCGAATCGCCGGTTCTTCATCCGAAAACGGGATCGGACGTCGAGGGTGATCGCCCGCCCGTGGTATCAGATCTGCCAGTCCGGGAGGTCATCTCCAGTGACTAGGATTGGGCGAGCATGTACATCCACCAGGTCGTTGGCAAAGCGAACTCCCCTGAAGACGCACGGCAGATCTGTCGTCTCTTCGATCACAGCTTACGCCTCGTACAGGAGCCAGGGTACGCGCGCGGCTTCTGTGCCATCAACCGGAGTGATCCGCTCACCGTGCTCATTCAGGAAGAGTGGTACAACCTTGCAGGCCTGCGCTTCTGGCAGAGCACCGAGGCCTACCGTCAGCTTCAGAAAGAGATGCGGCCTTTGATGGAGGGGATCTGGGAGTCGATCGAGTACAGATCCGGTGGCTAGCAAGAGTGCCTGGCACCTCGGGCGCCGGGGGATGCCAGATGTTTGGTCGGCGTAGGGACAAAGCCCCGGCACACCCACCCGGCCCTTCGGTAACAGGCGGCAAGCCTGCTTGCAATTCGCGTGGTTTCCGTGTATACTGAAAGCCTCGATCGAGCGCCGAAGTGGCGGAATCGGCAGACGCGCTACGTTCAGGGCGTAGTGGGCATTCGCCCGTGGGAGTTCAAATCTCCCCTTCGGCACCGGGCTTCTCCCCTTCGACTCGACGGGAGAAGTTTCGGAAGTGCGTCCGGAACGTCGCGGGACCCAGGTGTCGCTGGCAATCGTGGAAAGGCCGCGGTTGCTAGAGGAACTTCCCCACACCCTTCCGACGCGGTGACGCGTCTCGGAGTAAGCCAACCCACCGAAACAGCAAGGTGGGCCGTGGCGGGCGTAAGGCCGCCACGAGGCCAAGTGCAACAGAGAGAAGACCAGCCAGCGCGAGTCGTATCGCTCGCACCGGTGATGGGTGAAAGCTGGGAGTAAGACCCCAGGGCGGCCGGCGGTGACGCCGCCGCGCAGGCAAACGCTGGTGGGTGCAATTGCGTTAGGCAAGCAGTGACCCTCGGGTCACCGGGAGAAATCCCGAGACAGATGACACCCAGTACAGAATGGGGAGTATTCGGTCCCTCGACAGTCCGGCCCTTCCGTCTCTCCGCAGATGTCGACGCATCCGGTCGGTGCCGCGGCGCGCCGCCAGAGCGAAGCCTTCGTGCAGGCCTCGTCCGGCTCGGCGCTTTTCGTTCGGTGGCTGGCGCTAGCGACCCCACGCCCGACGGCACGTGATTTGCATCGAAAATGGGCGCACCGCTGGGCCGTCCTCTGCTCTAGAGCCGCGCGGCCCGCTGGAGGTCGCTCGTGAGCACAGGGATGAGTCGGTTTCCCGATCCCTACGAGACGCGTGACGATCTAAGTCACGCGACTGTGTTCCTCGTCGTTCTTCTCCTTTTGCTGAGCGTCGGCGCAATTCTCTTCTTTGGAAACGCCTGGCTGTTCGCACCCGTTCAGGCCCCTTCATTCCTTTCGACGTCGGCATCGACGATTCGCGCGGCGTCTGGCGCAACCCCGGCGGAGCCGCCAACGTTCGTCGCTCCCACGCCGGTCCCACCGCTGGCCGGTGTACCCTTCAAGCCCACGCCAAGTGGAACTCAGACGCCAACGCCCGCGCCTGCTACGCCCACGCACGTTTCCACGACACCCTCACCCGTGGCGACGTCGTCGGCGACGGCCAGCCCGACCGCCACGCCACAACCGGTGGTGCGGGTCGGGAACACCGGCGGCGACGGCGTGTATCTCCGCCACACCCCGCGTCTGGATGACAAGTGGTTCGCCTGGAGAGATAACACACCGCTCGTCCTGACCGGCGCGGAGGCGGATGGTGATGGCGAGCACTGGCTCCAGGTCCGTGACCCGCGCGGCAACGTCGGCTGGGTTCCCGCGCGCTACGTCGTGCGCTGATCTCCGTTAACGAGACTTTTCCTTGACTTCGCCTGCGGCCCCGCCTAATGTAAGGACGCCAGTGCGTTAGACCGATCTGATCTCGCGCTCGAGTGGAGTGGCGCGGATGCTTGGCGCGATGGATGCCGCGCGATCGTCCCGAGCACGATGTCTCCCTTCCTCCACTTCGGCGTCCTTCGTCGAGATGGTGTCTTTGCCGGTTCCGGCGCGCTGACTCCCCACACACGATTTTCGCGCACGATTGGCGTCTGGTCAGGTGAGCCGCGGGTCAGGCCGGGCTTCCCCGGACCACCGCCCGACCGTGGATAGGTTAGGATGAGCCCTGCCGCACACATGAGACTATGCGAGATCCATCGCATCGCCGACGCCGCAGTCCGCCTTGGCGCGGCCGATTACGCCTGTCACCTCTGCCAGGAGGTCATTCGATTATTCCCAGGCGACCTGCGCGCGCGTCTGCTACTCGGCCAGGCCCTCTTCGAGCAAGGAAGGCTGGAAGAGGCCGTCCACGCGCTGGATCCTGTCTTCGAGCTCGACCCAGAGAACGTCGCCGCGCTCAGTGCCAGCGGGGTGATACACAGCGCGGCGGGCCAGCTCAATGCTGCGTTACGCGCCTTCGAGCGTGCGTACGAACTGAACCCTGGCAGCAGCCAGGTGCGGGACAGCCTGGCCCGGCTCTATGCGCAACGCGATGGAAACGTCATGGCGCTTTCCCCCGCCCCCGCCGTCGCCGTGGTTCGCTGGCGGCTGCGTCACGAATCCCTGGACGACGCGCTGGATGCAGCCGATGAGTACCTGCTGACTCGTCCGGGCGATATCCGCGTCCTGCTGGCGCGTGCCGAAGCCCTCTGGCGGTCCGGCCGCCGTGAGCTGGCAGAGCAAGCGTGCCGGGAGATCCTGGCACGCCATCCTAAGATCCTCAAGCCCCGTCTCATCCTGGGGCAGATTCTCTCGGCCGATCCAAGACGCGAGGTGGAGGGCGTCGATCTACTTCATCGTGCGCTGGTCGAAGATCCGGCGGGTGTGGTAGCGCAGCCGTTGTTCCGTGACTGCAGCTTTGCCCCTCCCGTCCTGGCAGACGTTTTCGAGGTGGGGATTCCGGAGAATCTGCTCGAGGTGCCATCCGAGGTGAAGGCTGCCCTCGACGTCCTGCCGTCTGCGTCTGGCGAGGACGCCGAGTTCGACTGGCGACCACCGGATGAGGTACTCAATCCGGAGGTGGCTCGCGCGATTGACGCGGTGCACGGGAACGTCCATGGCGTTCGTGCCACCAGCTCGTCTCTCGATGCACGACCGGCAGTCGATACGGAATATCTCCTCGCGATTAGCTGCCGTGGTCCACTCGTCGCGCGGTATGGTTTCGACGGATTCCAGCGTCTCGAGCGACGATTGCAGACCGTCGCGCGCGAGCTTGCATTCCTGGGGACTCGCTTCGTGGTCGCGTTCGTCGACGACCCGGGGAGCATGGCTCAGTTCGACCTGACGCCAGTCTGGTCGACCGCGCCCGAGGAGATCAAGCGTGCCATCAGCGAGCTTGACCGCGCCGTCGGACAAGACGGCCGGGGCGTCGACGGGATCCTGATCGTGGGAGGGGACGACATCGTTCCTTTCTTCCACCTTGCCAACCCGACCGACGACGACGACGCTGTTGTCCTGTCCGATAACCCGTACGCGGTCCCGCCCGGCG
Organism: Chloroflexota bacterium; assembly: GCA_902810745.1. GTDB lineage: Bacteria > Chloroflexota > UBA6077 > FW602-bin22 > CADDYW01 > CADDYW01. Next base: position 42,687 of record CADDYW010000022.1, read on the forward strand.
GGTCAGTGTACACCCCCGACATACCCATCGGCCGGCTACCAGATGGCGCAGGCAACAACCTGAACCTGCTGCTTCGCCAGATCGACACGTTCCTGGAGCGACGACGGAAACCGGCTCTCGTCGACCTCGGGCCACGAATCGTGCAGGCGGGCCTGGCAGCGCTGGGCGCGATGCGCCTCGGGATCGTGAACTCGCTCGCGTTCGGCTGCGCGGCGTCGACCTGGGAATCCGTCGCTGGACAGGCGTTCGCCTCGATCGCACCCGCGTCCCTGCTTCGACTCAGTCCGCCGACACTCGCCGAGACGTTCAATGCCCACTGGATTGCCGGACGACGTTTCCTCTACTTCAATCTCCACGGGACGTCGACGGGTGCAGCCTGGTACGGCGCGTTTCCGCGAGAGGATGGTGCGCCTGGGCTCGAGGCGCCGGTGGCCCTGGTGCCGGACCTGCTCTCCGAGGTGGACCTCGGCCAACCGATCGTCTTCTCGGAGGCAGGTCACGCCGCGCAGACGATCTCGCGCTCTCCGTCAGACTCGCTTGCCCTGCGCTTCCTCAGCGAGGGCGCGACCGCGTTCATCGGGGCGACGACGACAGTCTACGGGGGAACGAAGCTCCCGCTCGTCGGAGCCGATCTGCTGGCGCACTACTTCTGGACGAACCTCCGCGACGGTGACCGGGTCGGCGCAGCCCTTCAGCGGGCCAGACGTCAGCTCCTGAACGAGCTGGTCAAGCGTCAGGGCTATCTCGACGGCGACGATCAGAAGACGCTTCTGGGATTCGTCGTGTACGGCGACCCGCTCATGCCGGTTTGTACCGTGTCGGAGGAGATCGAAGACGATGCCGACCCCGAGTCCCCCGTACCGGCAGTCCTGATCTGCAATCAGACGTCGAAGGAGACGCAGACCATCCCCGTCGCGCCCCGGCTGCTCCGCTCGGCAATCGAACACATGGCCGCGGTATGCCCGGAGCTCGCCGGAGGTACCGTCCGAATTCATCGACGCCTCGCGTGTCAGGGCGGCTGCGACCACGTTGGGCACACGAGGACAGAGGACGATACGCAACCAGACGCGCGCGAGACAATCGTCGCGACGTCGCGCACCGAGCTCACCGCCGTGGACGGCTCGCGGCTGGTCAAGATTGCCCGCGCGACCCTGCGCGACAATGGCGACCTGGTAAAGTTCGTGGTGTCGAGATAGGACGAATGCGATTAGATCAGTTTCCGCGCCCGCGCGAAGACACTGGCATCGGATTCCACTACGTCACCGCCACGAGACACTACGATCGACACTCGCTCGACTTCTGGCTCGGCGAGCTGAAAGAGCTGGGAGCGAGCTGGCTGATCCTGCCAAGCACGCTGGAAGCAACCATTCCCGAATTCTTTCTTCGCGAGCTCATCGCAGCACAGATCGAACCGGTCATCCTCGTGGACGTGCGGCCGATCCAGCCCACTGATCGCCTGCGGCTGCTCGAAGTCTGCCGAGGCTACGCCGAGTGCGGCGTCTATTACCTGAGTATCTACCCCGAGCCGAACCTGGCGACACGCTGGCGGATCGAGGACTGGGCTGCACCTGGTCTCGTCGAGCGGTTCGCACGCGTGCTGATACCCGCGCTGGAGACGGTCCACGCCGCGGACCTCTTCCCACTCATCAGTCCGCTCGCGCCGGGTGGCCAGTACTGGGATCTGACCTTCCTGCGTGTCCTTCTCGGGTGTCTCGCGCGTGATCTGCGCCGCGAGATTCGCGAGCGGCTCGGGATCTGCATCCACTGCGACGTCGGAAATCGCCCGATGACCTGGGGGATGGGCGGGCCGTCGCGCTGGCCCTACGCCCGACCCTATGACTGTCCCAGCGGCTCCCAGGATCATCGCGGCTGGTCCGCGTTCGAGTGGTACGACGCACTCGTTCGCGAGCTCCTGGGCGAGTCGCTCCCGATCATCTGTACCCGAACTCGACTGGTGCCCGGGGATCACGACGACCCGTCCCTGCCGGTCCTGGATGAAATTGCGCACGGAATGCGCTCGGCAGAGATCGCACGGCGGGTCATGGACGGAGACGTCCCGGATTACTTTTTCAACACCGCGTTCTGGGCGCTGGGTGCCGGGGACACGGACGACGACGCGTACGCGTGGTACAAGCGCAGCACGTCGGTTCTGCCAGCCGTCCGAGCGTTGAAGCAGCTCAAGAAGCACCCAAGACGGTTTTCCTGGGACGCGCCGAATGGAGATCCCGCGTCTCGCCAATCGGGCCGCTCGATCTACCACTACGTGCTGCTCCAACCGTCGACGGCGCCACCGACCGCCGACGGCCAGAGCGCCCGCTGGCTCATCTCAGCGACCGCTGACTACGTAGCATACTTTCGTCCGACGATCGGCTTTAGCGAGGACGAGGCGCGCCGCGCGAGCCGCGTCACGATCATAGGCGCAGATACCCGCCGCCTTGCCGAAGCCGAGGAGTCGCTGCGGGAGTCGGGGTGTCTCGTCGAGGTGATCGCGGGTAGAGGCGAGGATCAGATCCGGTCCGCGCTCGCCGAGCTGATCCGACGCGGGCGCCGTTTCCGTGCCCTGCCCGGCTGAGCCACGGCGCGCGAGAGCAGCAGGCCGGGGCCCGAGAGCGCCACCAGACCTTGTCCAGTCGGGGTGCGCTCCGAGCCCATGAAGTGGTGCGCTTGCCGCGGCCGTGTAAACGCCGGGCAGATGCCCGTCTCGGGCGATGCTACTCAGTTCGTCGTGGGCTCTGCCTTGCGGCAGCCGGGGCGATCGTAGCGGTGGAACTCGCCCTTGACGCTGCAGGCGACGCGAATCGCCGGCTTGTCTCCGAGCACCTCGATGTGATGCCAGAGGTTCTTCGGGGCAAAGACGATATCGCCAGCCTTGACATAGTGTGGCTCCGGGGCGTGCTCGTACTGCCAGGAAAGCTCTCCCTCGGCGATGAACCACGCCTCGTCGTGCAGATGATAGTGATAGTCGTTCGGATGGCCGGGCGCCTGGCAGATGACGGTCAGGACGAACTCATCCGTCACGACGACACGCTCCGCCCAGGGTGGTGGACCCTTCCGCTCCTTGATCTCCGCGATACGCGCGGTCAGCGTATTCTGGTCGAGGACGAAATTCTGCAGCATGCTGGCCCCTCTTCGGATATTTCGCCGCACCCCGCGGCGAGGACCATTATGGCGTGAACGTCCGGTTTCGACAATCCAGACGGGCAAGGCACGACCCGGCGTCAGGACCGCAGACGCGGCAGCTCTATGTGTTGACCGTGCAGCGGTGCCGTGGTAAAGTGTTCTCAGGTACCCCTCCCCCTGGGGGTAGGGTAAAGACTAGGGGATCGCAATGAAGGCAAACAAGGACGAAACTCTGCGGCGCCTGGCGACCATCGAGGGCCATCTGCGTGGTATCCGCCGCATGGTCGAGGATGACGCCTACTGCGTCGACATCCTCAAGCAGACGCGCGCCGTCAAACGTGCGCTGGACAAGCTCGATCAGGCCCTCCTCCGTGGTCACCTCGAGAGCTGCGTCCCCGAGGGCATTCGTGCAGGACGCGAAGATCAGGTCATCCACGAGCTAGAAGATCTCTTCGGGCTCGCAGTCCAGTGAGGGAGCGCGATGTCAGTAGAGCAAGAGAGCAAGCACACCGTCGAGGTGTCGCTGCCAATTGCGGGGATGACCTGTGCGAGCTGTGTTCGAAGGGTCGAGCGGGCTTTGAGTAAGGTCCCCGGTGTCGAGCGGGCAGCGGTCAATCTGGCAACCGAGAAGGCAACGGTGACCTTTGATCCCGACGCCGCGAACCTTCCGGCGCTCAAAGCAGCGGTCGAGTCGGCCGGGTACGGCGTCCGCGTCGAAGAAGCGACCTACCGCATCCGGGGGATGACGTGCGCAAGCTGCGTTCGCCGGGTCGAGCGCGCGCTCGCCCGTACCCCCGGCGTAGAGTTCGCGTCAGTCAATCTGGCGAATGAAAAAGCTGCAGTCCGATTCATTCCAGATCTCGTGCGGCCTGATGATCTTCGCCGCGCAGTCGAGGCCGCGGGCTACGAGCTGGTCATCGAGCGAAGTACGCCCGCGACGGGCCAGGGCACGGACGAGGAGGATGCTGAGAGGCAGCGTGAGACGAGGACGCTCCGAATCAAGTTCACGATCAGCCTGATCGCCGGTCTTGCGATCATGCTGGCGATGTTTCTGCCCTTGCCCATCGACCACGAGTCACTCTTCCTGCCCCTCTTCGTCATCGCGACGCCAATCCAGCTCTGGGCTGGCTGGCAGTTTTACCGAGGTGCCTGGGCTGCCGCCCGCCACGGATCCGCGAACATGAATACGCTGGTCGCGGTCGGCACGTCCGCCGCGTACCTCTACAGCGTGTTCGTCACGTTCTTTCCTGGCGTCATTCACGCGGCCGGGCTGATGCCCGAGGTCTATTACGATACGTCGGTCACGATCATCGCGCTGATTCTCCTGGGACGGTGGCTCGAAGCTCGAGCCCGAGGACAGACGTCGGCGGCGATCAAGAAGCTCATGGGGCTCGCGCCCAGGACAGCGCGCATCGTACGTGACGGGGAGGAATCTGACGTTCCGCTGGAGACGGTCCAGGTGGGCGACGTCTTGCGCGTGCGCCCGGGGGAGAAGATTCCGGTCGATGGCGTGATTATCGAAGGCCATACGACCGTGGATGAGTCGATGCTGACCGGCGAAAGCCTCCCGGTCGAGAAAGCGTCCGGCGATACCGTGATCGGCGGCACGCTGAACGGCTCGGGCTCGTTCTTGTTCCGCGCCACCAAGGTAGGGCGTGATACGACGCTCGCCCAGATCATCCACCTGGTGGAGGAGGCACAGGGGTCCAAGGCGCCGGTCCAGCAGCTCGCGGACGTGATCTCCAGCTACTTCGTACCAGCGGTCATGGCCATCGCCACGCTCAGCTTCATCGCCTGGTACCTCCTGGGGCCAGAGCCGCGGATCACCCTCGCCCTCACGACCTTCATCAGCGTGCTGATTGTTGCGTGCCCGTGCGCACTCGGTCTGGCCACGCCGACGGCGATCATGGTTGGAACGGGGCGCGGCGCCGAGCTCGGTGTGCTGATCCGAGGTGGCGAAGCACTCGAGAAGGCACACCGGGTGACCGCGATCGTTCTCGACAAGACCGGTACTCTCACGCGCGGCAAGCCCGAGGTAACCGACCTGGTCGCCGTGAATAGCCTCGCCCAGCGCGACCTGCTCGCGCTCGCGGCGAGCGCCGAACGCGGCTCGGAGCACCCGTTCGGCGAAGCAATCGTCAGACGCGCAACCGAGCTAGGGATCGATATTCCAGCCGCGAGTGCGTTTGAGGCACGCCCGGGCAGGGGTATCGTCGCGACGGTACAGGGCCGATCGATCGTCGTGGGAAACGAGGCGCTCCTGCGCGAGCAATCGATCCAGACTGGCGGACTCGTCGAGCAGGCGGGCGCGCTCGCGGAACGCGGGTCAACCCCCGTGTTCGTCGCGGTGGATGGACGTCCAGCGGGAGTGCTCGGGATCGCGGACACGCTGAAGCCGGAGGCACGCGAGGCAGTCGACGAGCTGAAGGCACTCGGCATGGACGTCTGGATGCTGACCGGCGATCACCGCCAAACCGCCAGTGCAATCGCCCGTGAGCTGCGAATCGATCAGGTACTCGCCGAGGTCCGGCCGGAGGAGAAGGAGCTGAAGATCCGCGAGCTAAAGAGCCAGGGCCAGATCGTGGCGATGGTCGGAGACGGGGTAAACGACGCGCCCGCGCTGGCGCAGGCTGACCTGGGGATCGCCATCGGCACCGGGGCGGACATCGCCCTGGAGGCCTCCGACATCACGCTTGTCGGGGGAAATCTACACGGCGTGGTCACCGCGCTGGCGCTCTCGCGCCGCACGATGGGGGTCATTCGACAGAACCTGTTCTGGGCATTCATCTACAACGTCATCCTGCTGCCGGTCGCGGCCGGTGCCCTGTTCCCCGTGTTTGGCGTGCTGATGAGTCCGGTGCTGGCCGCGGGAGCAATGGCGATGTCGAGTGTGAGCGTGGTGACAAACTCGCTCCGTCTGCGACGGTTCGCGCCGCCGCGCAGCGCGGTCGAGCTGGCGCACCCGACGTTCAAGGCGAAGATCTCTAGCTGGGCCTACCTGGCGGCAATTGGAGCGGTCGCGCTGGCAATTGGTCTTGGCGCGCTCTGGCTCAATCAACGCGCGGAAGCCGCGGCGGTACAGGTGGTCGTCACGGCAACGGACTATCAGTTCACGCCGAATACCATTCGGGTCAACGCGGGCGACACCGTGAGACTGACCCTGCAAAATCACGGATCACAGCTCCACGATCTGGTCGTGGAGGGAATTCCCAACGCTCACGTCGTCGCGCGTCCCGGCCAGCAGGCACGCTCCGGTCTCTTTTCCGCCGCCCGACCCGGCGTCTATCAGTTACAGTGCACGGTCCCTGGCCACGCCCAAGCGGGCATGACCGGAACGCTGATCGTCCAGTGACCGATGGTCGATCGATGAGGGGCAATACACGAGGAGTTTCACGTGTCGGGTCAGAAGGACCCGATCAGAATCACCACGATAGGGGTAAGAACTCGATGTCAAAGGTCATTCTCGACGTTCCAGACATCTCCTGCGAGCATTGCGAGCGAGCGATCACCCGGGCTCTCCGAGGCGAGCGCGGGGTCGCGTCGGTGAGGGTCGATATTCCAGCCAAGAAAGTCTACCTCGAGTACGACCCCGCGGAGCTCACGCTCGAAAAGGTCCGATCGGTCCTCGACGACGAGGGCTATCCGGTCAGGGCCAGCCAACCCGCGTAAAGCGCAGGGTACTCCAGCTAGCCACTCCGGACTACCGCCATCGTGGAGAACAGGGCGTCGACGCCTCGCTAGAGCGCCGGGCAGAATGAATACGCCGGCCGCCGTTCCATCCCCTCTCCTGGCGAGAGAGAGTGAGGGTGAAGGGCGGAGATCATAGGTTAGGCCGCGGACTCACGCCCTCACTCTGGCCCTCTCGGCGAAAGAGAGGGAGGTAGCCGCCTCCCCGGCAGCTCAACCTTTCTGCGCGATGCGGTAAGGCGTCTGAATCGAGCACGGGAACAAGGCGCGCCGCAGGATGGGTCGTCGGCTCTGGCCCGGTGATGGCCTCTGCAGTCGAACTCTCATCTGGCCGTCTTGCTGCTCGCAGCCGCCATTCGGGCTGCGGACTACCGGAGGTCAGCCGGCGCTGATAACCTCGAGTGGCTGCCGGGTGCGAGTGCTGGAGCGCACACCCGGCTGCGTCCTCCGCGAGAGCATCACCGCGGCCGCGAGCGCAAGAACCGTCACGGCGAGCGAGACCAGAACCGGCACCTCGTAGACGTCCGCCAGCAGCATCTTCAGTCCGACGAAGCCGAGAATCGCGGCGAGCGCCTGCCTCAGGTAGCGCAGCCGGTCCAGCAGTCCGGCGACGACGAAGTACAGTGCGCGCAGGCCCAGGACGGCGCACGCGTTCGACGTAAAGACGATGAACGGGTCCCGCGTGATCGCCAGGACGGCTGGAATCGAATCCACCGCGAACATCAGGTCAGTCAGCTCGATAACCACCAGCGCGAGGAACAGGCGCGTCACCAGGAGCTTCCCAGCGCGGCGCACAACGAACGCCCCGCCATCGGCGTCATCGGCGACCGGTAGGCAGCGCATCGCAACGCGGACAAGCGGGTTGGAGCGCGGATCGAAGCCCTCCCCCTCGCGGTCCACGACCAGCCGAAGGGCGGTGTACGTCAGGAAGGCGCCGAAGAGATAGGTCACCGCCGGAACAAGGTGCAGCAGCGTCGCGCCCGCGCCAATCATCGCGCCCCGCAAGACGAGCGCGCCGAGGATGCCAAGGTTCAGGATGCGGCGCTGGGCCGGGCCGGACACACCGAACAACCCGAACAGGATCATGAACACGAACAGGTTGTCGACGCTCAGCGCCTTCTCGAGCAGGTAGCCGGTCAGGAACGCCAGCGCCGGGTCCGCGCCACGGAAGATGAACACGCCCGCGGCGAACGCCATGGCAGTGGCGATGTAGAAGAGGCTTGCGACCGCGGCTTCTCGAGCCGTCAGCTCGCGCTCGCCTCCGATGCCCAGAAGCGTCAGGACCTTGCTCAGCATGGCGTTCACCTCCCTTCTTCCTTTGCCCAGAAAAGCCGAAATCCGGCTCGGTAGAACCGAGCCGGATTTCGCACGCATTCCGGGTGGACCTTGGGTCCACCCGGCCACGGAATCATTCAGTACTGGCGCGTATGGCAATCTGGTAACGACATCGTACCATGGTGACATCGGTGCGTCAAACGGCGCCAGCACCGCGGTCGCGTCAAGCCGTCAGCCACTCGCGCTGTGACGCTTCCCCGGTCACGCGTTCAGTGCATGACGATTGGCAGGAACACCTGGTGAACCGGTCCGAAGACCTCGATCCGGGCGTTGTCCGTGTCGGCCACGAAAACGTTACCCGCCCGATCGACCGCGATCCCCAGCGGTCCAAAGAACTGGCCGGCCAGATTACCATACGAGCCAAAGGCGATCTCGAAGTGCCCGCTGCCATCGAACTCTTCTATGCGATTGTTTCGTTCGTCCGCGACGAAGACGTTTCCATCGCCATCTGCAGCCACGCCTACTGGTTGATTTAACTGGCCATCTGCCGAGCCTGCGCTTCCCCACTGCAGGAGGAAATGGCCCTGTGAATCGAACTTCTCGACGCGATTGGTGGATCTATCCGTAACGTAGACGTTGCCAGCGCCGTCGATGGCGATGCCTTGTGGCTCTACGAACTGCCCGGGTCCCGGGCCCGCGCTGCCCCACTGACGCAGATAATGTCCCTGGTCGTCAAATACCTGAACACGCGGGTTGAGGTCGTCGATGACGTAAACGTCGTCGTTGCCATCTATCGCGATGCCGACGGGATCCTTGAACTGACCGTTACCGGTGCCGAAGGAACCCCAGCCCAGCAGGTAGGTTCCGTTCTTGTCGAACTTCTGAACGTTGTGACGACTCTCGTCGGTGACGTAGACGTTGCCCACCGAGTCCACCGCGACCGCTTCGGGAACCTGGAACTGGCCGCTGCCGGTGCCGTTTGACCCGATCAGGCCGAGGAACGTTCCATCTGGCGTGAACCGCTGAACGTTGAAATTATTGGCGTCGACGACGATTGGATTACCAGCCAGATCGATCGCGATTGACCACGGAAACGCCAGTTGTCCGTTGGGAAGATTGCCCCACTGCGTTTCGTAGGCGAAGCTCGTGTTGAACCGCTGGACCCGGTTGGCGCTGTGGTCGCCGACGTAGATGCTTCCGGTCGGCGCGACGGCGATTCCTACCGGATAGTCTAATTGCCCATCGCCGGTGCCAAAAGAGCCAAACTTGTTCTGAAATCCCCCGTTCGAGTCGAACACTTCCACGCGTCGATTCACACTGTCGGTGACGAGCACGTGCCCGTTCCCGTCGACAGCGATACCCCACGGCTGAGAAAATTGACCGTCGCCGCCACCGTAGGTGCCCCAGGCACTTGGGTGGCCGCCAGTCGTGTCAAACGTTTCGACCCGGTTGTTTCCCTGATCGACGACGAAGACGTTTCCGGAACCATCGACCGCGATGCCCGTCGGCGTATCGAATTGGCCGATTCCGGTTCCGGCCACTCCCCACTTCGCCAGAAAGCTGCCAGTCGAGGTGAACTTTTTTCGATACGATTGTTGTAGGAGTCCACGACGTAAACGAAGCCTTGCGCATCGACCGCGATGCCAATGGGACCGTCAAACTGTCCATCGCCCGTTCCGTACGAGCCCCATTTGCGCACGAACTGTCCGCTCGCATCGAACTCTTCGACCCGATCGTTGTTGGCGTCCGTGATGTAGACGTTGTCGTTGCCGTCAATTGCAATGCCTGTTGGACTCCACATCTGTCCGTCGGCAGAGCCGAGCGTCCCAAATTGCAGGAGTGAAGCTCCGGTCGCGTTGAACTTCTGAACGCGGTTGTTCGACGCATCGGCGACGTAGACGTTGCCCTTGCTGTCCACGGCAACGTCGTACGGCTCGCGAAGCTGACCGGGAAGCAGACTGCCCCATTGGGTCTTGTACTGATACGCGGTACTGCCGGTGGCGGCAGCGCGCGATGGTGATGCGCTGGCAGGCCGGGCCGGACCAAATCCGACCAATGCCAGGAGCAGGGCTCCGGTCGCGAAGAAGAAGTGCGCGACGCCTCGATGAGGTCGACCCATGGGTCCACTCTCCCCCCAAAAATTCGTTGGATGTCTCCCTTGCCGAATGGATCTCGGGGATCGCGCCTGAGGAGACATCCACCCAGCCGTAATCGCTAGCCAGCCAATTGAGTAGACAGGCCTTTGAGTCCGACGCTGCTGCGCCTCATTCTAGCGAGGAAGCTAGAGAAATCAACAGGAAGAGCGTCAGACGAAACGACTGGCGGAGGGAACACCGAAACGCGCCAGTGCAGGTTACCACGGGCCCCAATTGCCGAGTCCCTAACCCTTCGTCCGGCGCACAGAACCGAGCAGAGACGTCGGATCGGTACCCGGTACCGCGTGCCGCGCGTGGTGCAGGCTTCGGTCTCAATCCTCGCACGCTGATCCCCGGCCCCCGCTCTAAACTCGTTCCGAAGTGAGACTTACCTGGACTCGCTCCAGGGCAATACGCGGAATGGTTGGGCCGGATCGGGGCACCCCGGGGTCTGCCTCGACGGGCAGGGGCGGGCCCAAGGCAGATCGGTCGGTGACTCATTGGGAACCGGTCTACCCCTACGGGGAAGGTCGGCCCCCTGGGGAGTGTCCACGTTCACAAAGAGGAGGACCGGCCGAAATTTGTTCGTAGGGGAGGGAGTGGACACGACGGGAGGATGGGGAGCTTGCCTCCTGCCCGTCCCCGGAGCACGGGGGGCAGCAGGAGGCAAGCTCCCGCCCCGCTTCCCACCCGACCTCCTGCTCTACGAGCCAACCGCGGCGATGTCCGGGCCAAATCGCGCGAAGAGGATGTATTTTTCGGAGACGTGGCCGCGTGGTGCGTGGCCCACCTCTCGACCACCGGTGCATCAGGTCGCGTCATGTCGGTCACGCTCGGGACAGCGGTGGAAGGCGCACGCCGAAGGTCAGTCGTAATAGTCGGGAGCCCTTTTTAGCGTTTGCCATTGCTGTCCGTCGTGGCCAAAGACGACCAAGGCGACTCGCTCGCGCTCGACCAGATCGAGGAGTTTCCGAGTGCTGGCGCGTAACCGCTCCTCATTGTCGTCCATCTGCTGTGCCGGTCGGTCCGGAGTGAAGAGGCGCTCCAACATGACCGCGTCGATCGCCAGTAGCACCCGACCCGTCCGAGGCAGACGAACGAGAACCGACTGATGTCCAGGAACGTGTCCACTCGTCTCGATCAGGCTCAGGCCGGGCAGAAGCTCGGTATCTCCGTCGATCAGTCGATAGCGCAAGGACGGATGATCCCAGTGAGAGCGGGCGGAGGCGAAGCGCGGATGGCCTGCCCGCGCGACCTCGTACTGTTCGCGCTGGACGACGAGCTCGGCTTTGCTAAATGCATCGTGGTATCCAACGTGGTCGACGTCGAAGTGCGTGCAGATGAGTACGTCGACGTCGTCGGGATGCAGTCCAAGCTCGTCCAATCGATCGATCACCGTTTTCGCGTGCTCGTCCACCGCGGTACCCGGGGGAAGCGGAACGTCGGCGGGATATCCCGTGTCGATCAGAACATGCTTGCCGTCACCGGTCTCGACGAGATAACAGCCCAGGACCATGTCCAGGGATCCTCCTGGAATGGGTACCTCAGTGCTGTGCAACGGAAGGAGGTAGAGACGGCTCGGGGCAGAGGTATTCGAAGTCATCAACCCATCCTTTCGTGAAATGGTGACACGTCGCGCCTGGCGAGACTGACGCCGGGTCAACGGATGAAGGGAAAACACCTCGACTCATGCTGCAACTGCCCAGAGAATCGACAACGCCGTCGTATCGCGTGGTTCGTCCTTGATGGGGTCCAGCCAGCTCGGTTGGTCTTTTCCGCGTGGCGTTTCGACTGCACCGACGGGGTAATACCGAGAGTGGGCAAGCCCGAACGGAGGACTTCGCTTTCATTCTACCGCGGACGTTCGACAAAGTCTCGAATTACGCTGGCTTTCGTTTGCAAACCACGGTCGCCGCCTGGACGGACACGGGAAAGCCGAGGGTCTGATATCCCGGTACCTCAGTTCCCGCGACTCTTCATCCGGCTTTCGAGGCAGAGCGTCTCACTGACCGAGAGCCGATCGCGCCCTTTGCAAACTGAACCTGGCATCGCCTTTCCCGCGACGAGGAACTAGCTCTA